>JANMSP010000527.1:0-2376 GCA_031389475.1 Pyrinomonadaceae bacterium | reverse complement strand
CTATTTTTTACTTTGTTATCCCGGCGTCTGTGATCAAGTTCTTTTATAAAGAAAAACTCGAGGATTACGGCTTGCAATTAAAGACCGAGAAAGGGTTTTGGAAGTTATTCGCATTATGCAGCGTGGTAATTCTGCCGCTGGTCTACTGGATGTCCCTGACATCGAGTTTCGCGGCAAAATACCCATTTTTCCAGGTTTATAACGGCGATACTTATTTGACTTCGGCGTTTTTTGTCTGGGAAGCGATCTATTTCGTCCAGTTTTTCGGGCTTGAATTTTTCTTTCGCGGTTTTCTCGTACACAGCCTGAAACCGGCGCTCGGAATGTATTCGATCTTTGTGATGACGGTACCGTACTGCATGATCCATTTCGGAAAGCCGCCGGCGGAAACTTTTGCCGCGATAGGCGCAGGCATCTTTTTAGGCTGGCTTAGTTTGAAAAACGGAAGTATCTGGCTGGGATTGCTCCTGCATTGCACGGTCGCCTTCACGATGGATGTTTTGGCGCTGTATAATAAAGGATTGCTGTAGGAACGCAGGCAAAATGGAACGCGGACACCTTTGTCCGCCCGCGGAGTCCGCGAACGCGCTTGCGTTGCCGCAAATCTATTTTCCAGCGAAAGGGTTGTTCGCGTTGAAGCAACGCTCATCCGGACGAGGGCGTCCGGGCTCCGTCCGTCGAATACTATGTCCACTAACTTGGAAACAATCGATGTTCTTGACGGAAACGTTCTCGAGGAAGATAAGCGTTTTGAATTGACCTTACGGCCCGCTCAAATCAGTGAATATATCGGGCAAAAGAAGGTCAAGGATAATCTGCGTGTCTTTATGAAGGCCGCGCTCAAGCGGCGTGAGGCTCTGGATCATATCCTGCTGACCGGCCCGCCGGGAGTCGGGAAGACGACGCTTTCCAATATTGTTGCCAATGAAATGGGTGCCTCGCTCAAATCGACGGCCGGGCCGATCATCGAGAAGGCGGGCGATCTGGCGGCGATCCTGACCAATCTTGAGGAAGGCGATGTGCTGTTTATCGACGAGATCCACCGCATGAATCCGGCCATCGAAGAGATACTTTATCCGGCGATGGAGGATTACAATCTCGACATAATGATCGGGCAAGGGACGGCCGCGCGCTCGATAAAGCTTGAGCTGCCAAAGTTTACGCTGGTCGGAGCGACGACGCGGCCCGGAATGATCACGGCCCCGTTGCGGGGGCGTTTCGGGATAATTTTCCACTTGGATTTTTACACGATCGACGATCTGCAAATGATCGTCGAGCGGTCGGCGAAGATACTGAATGTCGAGATCGAAAAAACCGGATCGAAGGAAATTGCCCGCCGTTCTCGCGGCACTCCGCGAATCGCCAACAGGCTGTTAAGACGCGTCCGAGATTACGCGGAGGTTGATTTCGATGGCCGGATTACTGAGGCCGTGGCGCAAAATGCTCTCGACCGGATGGAGGTCGATACCTACGGCCTGGATGAAATGGACCGCAAGCTGCTGATGACGATCATCGAGAAATTCGACGGCGGTCCGGTCGGATTGGGTACTCTCTGCGCATCGCTGCATGAGGAAAAAGACTCTATCGAAGAGATAATAGAGCCGTATTTACTGCAGATCGGCTTTCTCAACCGCACTCCGCGCGGCCGGATGGCAACCCGGCGCGCTTACCAGCATTTCGGCTTGGACACTCTGGTCAGGCATAGCGGTGAAAACACACTTTTCGGCTTAGAGAATGATGTGTAAAACCGCAGAATTCACCCCGCTTAGTTGATGTTAGGACGTTTACGCTCCGCCAGAGTCGATTTGGCTGAGAAAGAGTTTCTAAACGCCGTTTCAAATGTAACGTAACGTCGATGAAACCGGATAAAAGGTCGATGTGAATTTGTCTAAAAAGAGCCGCGAAAAGCCGGCTTTTTGAAATTTCTAATCCAGCTTCTTCGGCCCCCGAAAATCACCGGTACTTCCGCCGCTCCGACAATTCGGAATTCTACCACTTCACGCCGCCGCTTCCCGGCTTCATACAGATTCGTCGCTTTTTTGCTCACGGCGGCTTTTCCCATTTCGAAGAATCATGATTTCGCCACTGCTTCCCTTGCGGCGGGAACACCGCTCATCCTTCACGAAAAAAATAACCTTCCAGGTTGTGTTGAAATTTTGCTGTGTCAATTGCCACTAGCTTTAGCTAGTAGTCGGAAGTGTTAGAATGAATGGCTTTAGCCAAACTTCTTTCAATGAATTCCGATTGGCTTCAGCTAAAGCTAAACGGATGATCGATACTTTTTGCCCTTCGGCTAAAGCCGGTTGTTTACCGCTTATTTATCCACTAGCTAAAGCTAGTGGCAATTGACACAGCAAAATTTCAACACAACCTGGA
>JANMSP010000522.1:0-20012 GCA_031389475.1 Pyrinomonadaceae bacterium | reverse complement strand
CCGGCATTCGGCGGTTTCCTGTAAGGTCGCTCAAATATGCGACACGTGAATTATTCAACGCGCTCGCTCGCCATAAACAATACAAGATTCTCACGCAAAGGACGCAAAGTCTAAAATATTACCGTCAGCTATTTTGGTTCTCAAGGATTTTTTGCACACGCCCGACTTGGCCGTCGGTTAGGCGGACTTTTATGCCGTGGGGGTGATGAGGGGAATTGGTTAGCAGGTCTTTGACGGTGCCGATGGTTTGTTTGCCGGTTCGCTGGTCTTGTTTGAGGACGATGGCGACTTTTAGGCCGGGGTGGATGTTTTTTCTTTCGCGGTGCGGCATAAGATTGATGCGAATTCGGGCAGAAACGCGACAGTTATGGAGCGTGTTCTTTTCCGCTTGGAACTAAGAACCCCGGTCGCTACCGCTCGCGGTTCTGACAAGAAAACAACTTCAGTTTTAGTTCCTGCGTATCCTTTAATTTAATCAAAAAATCACGGCGTTTTATTTCTTTTGCTCCGAGAGCCTGCATGTGCGGTGTCATTACCTGGGCGTCGAGCCAGGTTGAGCCGCGTTCCCGCATGTGATCGATCAAAAAGAGAAGCGCGAGTTTTGAGGTGTTCGATGCTTTGTGAAACATGCTTTCGCCGCAGAATACGCCGCCGGAATCGATTCCATAGAGACCTCCGACCAGCTCCTCCGACTCGTTCCAGACCTCGACACTATGGGCTATTCCCTGCCTGTACAGTTCGGTGTAAACCTCAATAAATTCCGGAGTGATCCACGTTCCGCCTTGGCCGGGCCGTTTTACTTTCGAGCAGTTTAGCATCACTTCGCGAAACGCTTTGTCGATTGTATAAGAAAACTTCGCTTTGCGGCGTTCTTTTTCCAGGCTTCGCGGAATATCAAGCTCGGAAAATTCAAGGATAGCTCGCCGGGCAGGACAATACCAAGGCAGCGGCATACCGTCGATGTGCCACGGGAAAATGCCGTTTAGATAAGCGTCGCGGACATTATCAGGCGTCAGTTCATTGCCCAGGCTAACGATATCGCGCCCGTCGTAAAAATATTCACCGGCCAAAACCCAGGCGGGAAATTCATGATTCTGAGGGTTGGGAAATTCCATTGGACGCACTTCATCATTAAAAAAGTCAAGCCTTTTTACGGCCTTCAGTGATCAGGGCGTAAATTCCCGCAGCAAAAAGGAGTACTCCAAAGATTATGCCCAAATACTGACCAGCAGAGTAAGCTCCATTGCCTCGTATTTGATTAAAGCCTAATAAATATGAGAGTAAAATAGCTCCACCCCATACAACACCTATCCCACCGAATATATAATTTCTCATCGCGTACCCTCCGATTCCTAACATTTTACACTAGTTTTGTTTTCCACTTACCGCGCCTGAAAAGTATCGCACTCGCTACGGCAAGCAGTGAGAACGCGACTGTTATAGCCCAGAAAACTCCGTCGGGGCCAAGCTCGAAGTAATAAGCCAGAATATAGGCGGCCGGGATCTCGAAAACCCAGAAGATCAGGAAGTTTAGATAGGTCGGAGTCCAGGTATCGCCCGCTCCGTTGAATGCCGTTTCGAGTACCATTCCCAGCCCGTAAAACGTAAAGCCGTAAGCAATTATATGCAGCGCGCTCGTGCCATAGGCCAGTATTGCCGGTTCGGTAGTGAAAATACCGATGATCGGATTCGAAAAGAATATGAAGACCATCCCAATGCTAAAGTAAACAGCCGCGTTAAAAAAAGCCGCCGTCCATACGGCCTTTTCGGAGCGTTCCGGCTTTCCGGTGCCGAGATTCTGCCCGACCATTGTCGCCGCCGCGTTGCTCAAACCGAGAGCGGGAAGCAACGCAAACATCACTACGCGGAGTGCGATCACATATCCGGCAATCGCCTCTTCGCCAAAACCGGCGACGATCGGCATCAGAGCCGTCCAGCTTGCCGTTGCAATTAATAACTGCAGAACGCCGGTCGAGGACAGCTTGGTCAGTTTCCACAAAAGCGAAGGATCGAGTTTCCAGCTTTCGCGATCAACATGAATGCGGCCACCAGGTCTGAACAGCAGCCACGCGGCAAATAGCACTCCGCAAGCCCGGCCTATCGTCGTCCCGACAGCGGCACCGATCACGCCAAGTTCCGGAAACGGCCCGACGCCGAAAATGAAGCACGGCGAAAGTATGATGTTGAGGCCGTTAGCGAGCAGCAAAACCCGCATCGCGACCGCCGCGTCACCGGCTCCGCGGAATATAGCATTCAGCAGAAAAATGAACACGACGACAGCATTGCCGCCGACCATGATCCGCATGAAGGTCGCACCTTCGACGATCACGTCCGGCCCGGCACCAAGCAGCTTCAGAATATTCGGCGCGAAAATCACCCCGATCACACTCATCACCAGCGAGATAATGACACCGAGATAAATTACGTGAGCAGCGGTTTTTGCGGCTCCGTGGTCATCCTTTTCACCGATTCGCCTTGAAACCGTCGCTGTTGCACCGATAGCGAGGCCGAAGGCAACCGCATAGATAAGGGCCATCACGGATTCGGTCAGGCCGACAATCGCTATCGCATTCGCGCCAAGTTTCGCGACGAAAAAGATATCGACGACCGCAAACAAACTCTCGCCGAACATTTCCAAAATCATCGGAACCGCCAGCAGAAAGATCGCGAGCCCGATCGGCCCGTTAGTGAAATCGCGGTCCGACCCGCGAAAGGCTTCCTTTATTACCGCCCAAACGGAATTGTCATGCGTCTGTTCCGACACAGTTTCATCATTCAAAGACATATAGAAATATTATTAGAACTAAAAGAAAAGCACGAGAAGTGCGGAGGCAACCCGTCTCTTCGATCAAAGAAATCGCATGAGGACGGACGCTTATGGAGCGGATGAATTAGACAATTTCTAGTCGCATGGTTTTATGTAATGTAGCACAGGCATATTTTCAAAGGCAAATTTATCGACAAAAAAAGCCGGACGGCCAGTAATCGGCCGTCCGGCAATGTTCAACGGATAGACACTAGCTGCCGATCTGGCCGCCATCGTCCTTTGTGACGACGATGGTCGAGGAACGCGGACGTCCGCCAGTCGGGCCGTCGGGCCACGAGCTGTACTGCTTCGGATTCGCCGGATTGTTCACTCCGACAGGTGCTTCGCCCGGATGCTGAATGCCGACGAACATTGTTTTTTCGTCGGGCGTTACGAATACGCCGGTGACCTCGCAGACGTTCGGACCGACGAGAAACCGCCGAGTCTCACGCGTTTCCGGATCGGCACAAAGCATCTGATTATTACCGAATCCGGCATATGCTCCGGTGTTGACGGTGCTTCCCGAAACGTCAGTCTGTATCCATAGCCGGCCGCTCGGCGCGACATAGATACCATCGGGCGAACCGTATTTGTCTCCGACGATCGTTGAGCCATGCGCAGGATTAGCCGGGTCGCCGCCGAGAGCGAAGATGTCCCACGCGAATGTGTTCTCGGTCCAATCATGTTGGTAAGACCATCGTATGATCTGGCCATAAACGTTGGCGGGACGCGGATTTGGTTCGTCGAGACCGGGATTGGTGCCTACGCCGCGCCTGCTGTTGTTGGTCAGGGTCGCGATAGCCGTCAGCGATTCAGGGAAGGTATCGATCCATTCGGGACGGTCCATTTTGGTAGCACCAAGCAGATCCGCCGCCGCTCTCGTAAAGATCAATATATCTTCGATCGTCCAACCCGTTCCGGCCGCACCATTAGGACGCGGAGCGGCAGCCAACGCGGGATTATCAGGAGTGAGGGCTAGCCACTCGCCGAAGCCGCGGCCATCGGGAGTGCTGTCCGAATTGAATTTCGCGACATATAAAACACCGTCGTCCAGCGGATTGATTCCGCGGCGCCGTGCCTGGCGCCAAGGTAAATTGGATACATAACGATAGATGTACTCGAACTGCTCGTCATCACCCGAGTATACAACCACGCGGCCGTCGCGGGCTTCCTGCACCCACGCTCCTTCATGCTTGAAGCGGCCGAGGGCTGTACGCTTGACCGGAACCGAATTGCGCTTAAAGGGATCGATCTCAACCACCCAGCCAAAACGGTTGGGCTCGTTGGGCTCTTCGTCGGCGCGAAAACGGACATCGGTCGTGTGCCACAGATAGCCGAAGCCGGCAGCGGTTATCCCGTACCGCCTCTCCATAGCCGTCTGCGGTCCGACTTTGCGGAAATAGCCGTTAAAATTTTCTTCACAGGCTAGATAAGTGCCCCACGGCGTATAACCCATTGCGCAATTATTGAGCGTTCCGAGAGCCAATTTACCGGATGCATCGGCGCTGGTTTTCAGCCGCTCGTCGCCCGCCGCCGGGCCGCCGATCTTAATCGGCGTGTTGCCGGTGATGCGCCGCGCATATCTAGACGGGCGAACCACTCTCCATTCCCTTGAGCGGCGTCGATTGCTGACGTCGTCGTCTTCATCACTATCGTCATCGTCATCATGGTTATCACCACGGCTCTTTTTGACCTCGATGATCGAAACTCCGTGAGCTGCCAGCGATTTGTTCGTCTTTTCCTGATTCCAGCCTGTCGTTCCATCCGGAAATAGAAGAACATCGTCAGTGTATTCGTTATTCTGCACGATCAAGCCCTCTCTAGAGCCTTTGATAGGGAAATAAACCATTCCGTCGTTATGCATGCCCCATTGTTTGGACTGATCTTCGGCGGTATTGCTTGCATCCTGCTGAAATTCCGGCCCGTTCGATACCGGATCACCCCATGATATAAGGACCTTAGCGGTATAACCCGCCGGTACCACGATAGCATCGGCGGTTGAAACCGGTATAGCGGTAAAACCCAAAAGCTCATGCCTGCGGTGCGAGTTGGCCGCCGTCGGCACGGCACTCAGCAGTGTCCCGACGCCGCCGAGCGATGCAAAGGCCGCGACCGCCGCGGTGCTGCCCAAAAAACTGCGTCGCGATACTCTCTTCGCGATCACTTCTTCAAAAGTTTCATTTGCGGAGGGATTGCTCACTCCATCATCATCTATATTGGCCATCTGTAAATTTTCTCCTTTAGCGCGAAATTCAATTTGCCGGAACCGCCTGCCCGTGTCCGGGGAACTGGAAAGTGATTGGTGATTAATAACTTAACCGTTGACGTACCTGCTTTCGCAAGCACTTCGGAACTCGTCTTAGCTACTCGGGCAAGAACTCACTCGCCGGAGCAAACAGTTCTGAACGCCGTCCTTTTGTTAGATTCTTATTGGCTAGTTACGGGATAAGTGTAGAAGCCGGGCGTTACGTAAATATGTTAAGTGTCTTAAATAGATATTAAAATGGGGTTAATTTTCAGGGAGGCTATTGGATTGCCGATAGCTCAGTAAATGGTAATGTCTAAGTTTTGCCGGTCGGTATATTAAACTTGCTTAGTCTTCTTCATCTTCCTTGATCCCGCTTGGCGTCCTTCGCGGCTTTGCGTGAAACCTCTTTTTCCTCACGGAAAGTCGCAAATGAAAGCCGCGAAGAACGCAAAAAGATAAAACCATAAGATTAGGACACCACTCGGCGAACTTAAATGTCTCATCTCACTTGCGGGATTTTGCATCAAACTGTCAGAATAAAGTGTTATGAAAATTGCGGTGGCGATGAGCGGCGGCGTCGATTCTTCGGCGGCGGCCGCGTTATTAAAGGAGCAGGGACACGAGCTGATCGGTTTTACGATGCAGCTTTGGAACCAGCGCCGCAATATAAATGTGGACGAAAACGGCGATTCGCTGCCCTCGAGGTGCTGTTCGCTGGATGACGTTTACGACGCCCGCCGCGTTTCCGAAAGTTTGGGAATGCCGTTTTATGTGCTGAATCTTGAGAAGGATTTTGAAAAATCGGTAGTCGAGCCGTTTGTTCAAAGCTATCTTTCCGGCGAAACGCCGATTCCCTGTGTAGCTTGTAATTCGCGCCTAAAATTTGCATCGCTCGACAAAATGGCGGTGAGTCTTGGCTGTGACAAGGTTGCGACCGGACATTACGCCCGCGTCGAATACGACGAAGCCACGAACCGCTATCGACTGTTTCGCGGAAAAAATCATTGGAAAGACCAGAGTTATTTCCTCTGGGAATTGAATCAGGAACAGCTTTCGCGGGCCTGGTTTCCACTGGGCGAAATGCTCAAAAGCGAGGTCCGTGATCTGGCACGCGATGCCAATCTTTACGTCGCTGAAAAAAAGGAGTCGCAGGAGATCTGCTTCGTGCCGGACGGCAAGTATTCCGAATTTATCGACCGTTATCTAGACCATGAAAACCGCAGCGGCGAAGTTCCCGAAGCCGGTGAGATCGTCACCGCCGCCGGCGAAGTAATCGGCGAGCATTCGGGAATTCATCGATATACTGTCGGCCAGCGTCGCGGTCTCGGTATCGCAAACGAAAAGCCGTTATATGTTCTTCAGATCGAGAAGGCGAGAAATCAGATTATTGTCGGCGAGGCGGATGAACTTGAATCACTCCAATTCGTCGCAAAAGGCGTTAACTGGGTCGCATTCGATGAGCCGTCCGAACCTGTCCGTGCCGAAGTAAAGGTCCGCTACCGCCACGAACCGGCCGCAGCAACCATTCACCCATTACCGGATGAACGTGCCCGGATCGTTTTCGATGAACCGCAGCGGGCCATTACGCCAGGCCAGGCGACCATCTTCTACAACGGCGAGGAAGTCGTCGGAGGCGGCTGGATCGTAAAAACTTAAAAGGGGAAAAATATTTATGACAAAAAAGAGACCAAGCAAAACCGCCAAAAACGCATTGAAGATTTTAAACGAATCAAAGCTTTTGGCGACGGCAAAGGAATTGAACGAACCGAAAACGAGCAAGGAATTCAAACCCGAAAATCCATCGGCTAGAACGAGTGTCGCGAATAAATCCAGGCCCGAAAAGAAGCGTGGTTAAATATTAGTAGTTTGACCAAGGTTACACAAAACATTCATGCTTAAATACACTTGAGAGGTTTTTATGAATATGTAAAGATGTTTTTATGAGTCTTTCAAACGTTACGATTTTGAACGAAAAATTGAATGATCTTCCTGAAGAATTCCGTGAAAAAGTTGCGCAATATATTACCGATCATCTTGAAGAAATAAAGGATGAAATGCGATGGGACAATAATTTTAGGAGGACGGCTACAAAACTGGCCGAATTTGCGAGGCAGGCGAAGAAAGAAATTTACAAGGGCAAAGCGGTTGAAATGGATTATGAGAAATTATGATCTCCAAAACACTCCCTTCTTTCTGGAAAGAATACGCCTGACTCAATAGAATCTTACAACGACAAGCTGAGAAAGCTTATCGGCTTTGGAAAGAAAATCCTTCACATCCATCTTTACAATTCAAGTGCGTCAATAAAGAAGAGAATGTATGGTCGGTTAGAATATCGCGTAGTTATCGTGCGGTAGGAGTTTTAAGCGATGAAACAGTCACGTGGTTTTGGATCGGAAATCATGATGACTACGAAAAATATTTTGGCTAGAAAATAAACGATCAGAATCGATGACCAAAACCAGGTTACGTAGAGCTTACCTTGAAAGGCAAAAATCGCTTTCGCGACAGCAGCTTTTCGAAGAAAGCAAGGGTATAGCAAACCAATTCTTTCAGGACTTTGATTGTACGGAAATCCAAATTCTTCACTGTTTTATATCAATCGAAAAATTTAACGAGATCGATACATCGATGATCTTTCAGCGACTTTGGCGTGAGTTTCCGCAAATCACGACTGTCGTACCGCGCGTTGATTTCGTAACCGGCGAAATGCGGAATTTGAGGTTCACACCGGAAACCGATTTGATAAAAAATGTCTGGGGTATTCGGGAACCGTTGCACGATGAATTCGTGAAAACGGCGGACATTGATCTGGTGCTGGTGCCGCTCGTTTGTTTTGACGAAGCGGGCCACCGCGTCGGTTATGGTAAGGGTTTTTATGACAGGTTTTTGAGTAAGTGCCGGGAAGATTGTCTGAAGATTGGGCTAAGTTGTTTCCCGCCGGTCGTAGAAATTTCGGATGTAAACGAAACTGATATTCGTTTGGATTACAGCGTTATGCCCGGCGGCATAACGGGTCAGTACCGGGAGCGACTGTCAAAGGATAAAGGCGAAAGGATAAAGGATAAAGGATAAAGGATAAAGAAGAAGTTTCAGAATCTTCATTTATCCTTTCGCCTTTATCCTTTATCCTTTCAAAGGTCGCTCCCGGTTCTGACAAAATCAATCCGTTTTCGTCGTCTTCAAAACGTCGCGAATTTCGGTCAGCAAAACGACCTCATCGGTCGGTGGCGCGGTTGCTGCCAGTACTTTGAAAATCCTGACCGCATAGCGTGCCAGAAAGAACATAACGACCGCGACGATCAAAAATGTGATGATGTCGTTGATAAACTGCCCGTACATGACGAGCGGTTTTCCGCTTTTTACGGCTGCCGCGATCTGCTCGGGCGTTGCATCCGCCGGCATCGTTCCGCTTAGGTCGTAAAACTTCGACTTAAAATCAATGCCGCCGGTCGCGAGTCCGACGAAAGGCATAATTATCCCGTCCGTAAAAGTTTTGACGATCGCCCCGAACGCCGCTCCCATTATCACCGCGATCGAAAGATCGAGCACGTTCCCGCGAGCGATAAACGCCTTAAAGTCATTGACCATAGTATTCAGTGTTCATCTTGGCAGAAGCCTGACCGTTAGGAAGGGCTTTCTTATGCTCGGCGCTGAAGACAGCCCTCCCTAACGGTCAGGCTTCTGCCAAGATGCATTCCCAGGAGTTTCTCTATACCGCAGCCAATTCCTCGACTTCCGTTTCTTCCGCTGCTCCGAGATATTCATCTTCCTCGGCCTCTACGGTGCTTTCCGCTTCGTAGCGAGACGCTTCGGCGGCTTTGTATTGAGCTTCAGCCTCTGTCGCTTGATTTTCGACGATTTCGCGCGATTTCAGCATATTGCAGCTACCTTCAAAAACGGCTCCGTCTTCTATAAGCAGCCTTGGCGTTTGAATATTTCCGACAACCTTCGCCGTCCGGCCTAGCTGTATCTTTTCCGAAGCCAAAATGTCGCCATTCACCGTACCGTTAATCATCGCGGCGGTGACCATAATATTGGCATCGACCTGCCCGTTCGTGCCGACGATGAGCGTGCCCGAATCGGATGCGACCGTGCCGATCAGATGCCCGTCCACGCGGAGCATCGCCTGAAAATTCGTTTCGCCGGAGAGCACCGTTCCATGCCCGACGAATCCGCTCAAACGGCCTTCCTTAATGTCGCGGGCCAGCGATTCGCTGTCCGTGACCGCCTTCGACGAAGCCGCCGCCGGCTGGCTCGAATATTGATAAGCAGGCGTGGCTTCAACCGGCTGCGCCTGATAGTTGTTATCGTCGGATGGTTCCTGCCTGGAACTTCTTCCCATTCTGATCATAGCTTGAACTCCTTTTTGTAAATCTTGAAATTTGAGGACGGCAGCCTAAACAGGGGGGAACCTGAAAATTGTTAATATGAATGACTTGCCGAGGAATAGTAACGAATGTGTCTAGCACAATTATAATAAGTTACATCGCGGCGGCGTGTCCAGTGTTTTTTCGGCCGCGGTAGAAAAAAGTATTGCTTATGAATTTTTTTTGACTCCCTGGCACGCGATCAGAAATTCTATTCAATTCGGGTCGGGGTTTCTACAGTACCTGTCCTTGTGTTCGATAAGGTAGTTTTTCCGCATCGCGACTTTTTTCGAAAGTATAGACTTATATGAGTTATCGATCTAAATTCAGATCCCGCAAAATTTCAGTAAAACGCGGCTCACCGCGCAAACTGCGGAATCGGGTATTGACACCGGCAAAAACCAGCCACCAGGAACGCTCCGCAACGGCTTTTTCCAACTCCGTTAATGCTTGCTCTTTTTCTTTCAGGCCGGCGTAGATTTCCGCCATTCCGTATGGCGATACATACCTTTTTTTCGACTCCGCGTCTAATTGTCCGATTATCTCCAGCGCTTTTTCTTCGTTGCCGGAAACGGCGTAAACGTGTCCCAGAGATGCAAGCGCGAAGGTGTTGCCGGGCGTGTATGACAATGCCCTTTGAAACTCTGAAACCGCATCTTCATATTGCCCGTTTTGCTCGTAGGCCATCCCTAAATACAAGTGTGCGGGAAAAAATGAAGGGTTCGTTTCGAGAACTTCTCGGTAGATTTTGATTGCCCGCTCGGAACGCCGCATAAAGTAAAACGGCAATCCGCAAGCCACGTTTATTATCGGCGACAGCGGGTCGAGCGTTTGCGCCTGCTTCATCAGTTCGATTGAATCCGCAAATTGGCGACGCGCTATCGCGCAGAAACCGTGCCAGTGAAATGCGATTGAATAATTCGGGTTTATGTCCGCCGCCAGTTTGAAATGTGTTTCAGCCGCGCTCCAATCCCAATCGTAATTGCTTTTAATGAACCCCAGCGCGGCGTGGGCTTCCGCTAATCGGCCGTTAATTTCCAATGCCTTCTGCGCGGCGGCCTTCGCCTTCGGGATGGCGGCGGAAGGCGACAAAGCTCCGATTGTCGCAAAGGAAATATAAGTATCCGCCAGACCGGAATATGCCAAAGCATAATTCTGGTCGCAATCGAGTGCCTGCTCGAAACATTCGATGCCTTTTTTCATCCATTCCGCCGTGCGCTTGTTCCAAAAATAACGACCTTTGAGATAGAAATGATACGCCTCGACGCTCACGGTGTCCGGGCGCGGAAAATGTTTCGTCTCGCGCCCGGTTAAATTAAGCTGCAGCTTGCCGGAAATTTCGTGCACGATTTCGGTTTGAATTTCTAAAACGTCATTAAGCTCGCGGCTGTATTGGTCGCCCCATAATTGCGCTGCGTCGTGAGTGCTGACCAGCTCGATTTTTATCGTCAGACTGTTTTTGCACGAACGAATTCTGCCCGTGACGATTGCTTCTACGTCAAGTTCCGCGCCGATTTGCTGCGGGCTGATACTGTCGCCCACGCCCGTTTTGTAACGAAAAGCGGTTGTCCGCGCCATCACGCGAAGGCGCGGCAGTAAGGACAGATTATCAATCAGGCTCTCGGCGATTCCTTCGGAAAGATAATCTAAAGCGGTGTCGCCGCTGTCATTAACGAGCGGCAGAACGGCGATTGAATTGATTGATTCGCGCGAATTTCCGCCGTATTTTTTTCCCGCAATTTTCAGATTTCCGTTTGCCGAAACGGTTTTCGGCACGCGAGATTCGAGTTCGCCGAGAATTTCTTCAATCATTGTCTGCCGAAAAACGTGCCGTTCGACCACAATTTCCGCTTCATCGTCCGGCTCGCCCGAATTTCCGACGAAGCGATAACCTCGACACGGCACAGTTTGAATCAAATCTTTTCCCGCTCCCAACTCCGCCAAAGTTTTTCGCAGGATATAAACGTTGTTCGAGAGAACGCTTTCTTCGACGTAAGTTTCTTCCCAAACCGCTTCGAGCAGTTCGTTTTTCGACACGACCTCGCCGCTATTTTTGAGCAGGACAATCAAGAGTTCGACGGCTTTGAGCGGTAGCGGCACAATTTCGCCGCCGCGCCGCAAAACTTTGTGCTCAACGTCCAAATCGAAATTTGCAAAACTATTTTCCTTGCCGTTGTTCATTTCATCGGTTCCGTCGGAGCGCGAATTCTTAATCGAATTAACAAGACCGCTTGCTGCAAATCTGCGAATGAAATCGAAAAGAGAAATAAAAGAGAAAAACCAGAGGACTTGTCGCCGGGTTCGAGTTTATAAATAAACACGATTCCAAAAATACAGTTTGTCCGGGAACGCAAGCAGTTTAACTCAAATGCCAGAAACCGCCAAGAAAATTACAGACATCACGCGGCGTCACGAATATTTCGTTTTGCGCCGCCGCCTTCGTTTTCAACTTTTTTGCGAGCAGTGCGGCAACGAGGAAGAATTCGTTTTGCTCGATGATGCCGTGTTGTTTTCCGGTTTAGGAGCACGCGAGGTGGTGCGGATGACCGAAACGGGCGAACTGCATTTTTTGGAAACGAGCGGCGGACATCTTTTTGTTTGCCGAACGTCTTTGAACGAAAAAATAGGCGGTTAATTTTGCCGAAATCTAACAATTTGAAAAACACAATTCACTACTTAAGGAGAAAAAAGATGAATAAATTATTGACCTACACCATTTCGCTCGCTCTTTGCGGGCTACTGTTATTCACCACCACGGCGCTGGCCGATAACGACTGCACCAGGGTTCGCGGCATCGTCGTCGCGCACTTAGGCGCGCCTGCCGCGACCTGTCCGACGGGCAGCCTCGCCGGTGTCGCGGGTGATGTCTTCGATGCGACATTCAACTTAATCGGCACGACCACCGCCTGCCTGACCGGACAAGAGCCGCCGGATATCAATGGCGTGATTCGCGCCACGCTGACGCACAACTTCATCTTCACCGATGGGGTACTTCAAGGGGTGACGATCAGCACGGAAGACCGCGCCGTGTTATCGCCCGCCGGCCGTCCCGGTCTGTATCGCGTCAACAACCGGCTGGACATTACGACGGGCGGCAGCGGACGCCTTCGCACTAACGGGATAGCGAACTTTGCCAACGGCGACGTGATGCTCGAATACAACGGGCGGGTCTGTGCCGCTGACTGAGGCAAACGGTGAAGAGAGATTAAACTTTCCCGGCGACGCATTCCGCGCAGCGACAATAAGTGAACCACCGATGCGGCAAGTGGTGGTTCACTAGTCGAAACAATAACCACGGGCGTTCGGATATTTAGAACGCCTTCAATCACCACCATTTTCTGGATTTAAGGAAGGAGACACAAAAATGAATATCAAAAGTATTATGCTCAGTTGTTTGGTTGCTGCTCTATGGTCGGCAATTCTGATCCCGGCCCCGGTTTTTGGCAACCAAAACTGCAGGCCGGTAGTTGGTCATTTCGAGGCAAATGTGGTGCCTCCCGGCGTGGGACATTGTCCGTCAGACCCCACCGCCTTTTGCACCGCCGGGCGCGTCCGGGGCGGCATTCGAGGCAGCTACCAATTTGTTATGACGGGAGCATATCCATCTGTGCAGATTGGCGGCGTCCCGACGATTCTTTTTTTTACAGGCAGGAGCACGATCTTCCTGAGAAGCGGCGACCAGTTGATTGGCACCGATACCGGCAGCATTGATCTGCCGCCCGGTCAAGGCGGATTCGCGTCGCTGATTACGTTCGATGGCGGCACTGGCGACATGAGCGGTGCTACAGGGCAAATCAGATTACGCGGCGAGTTCGATGCAGCGGAAGCCACCACAAGCGGCGACTACGTTGGCAAGTTATGCACGCCGTAGTCGCGTGCATAAAGTTGGTGCTCTCGATAATGTTCTAATCTCATGGTGTGGGCTTTTTCGGCGTTCTTCGCGGCTCTGATTTGCGGCTTTGCGTGAGAAAAAAAGAGGTTTCACGCAAAGCCGCAAAGGACTCTAAGTAAGGCCTGATAAGACAAAGCAAGCTCAAAATATGAACCGGCACCACACAATTAGGACATTGCCGTATATTCCTTCGAGTTGTTAAAATTGCCCCGCCGTGTCAAAATTAAAGGTTTCGGAGGTTAACGCAAAAGTTGTACGCGGAAAGTAAAACAAAATCTAAACTGCTCAAAAAGATGGGCAAAGCCATTGCCGATTTTTCGATGATCGAAGACGGCGATAAGGTTATGGTTTGTCTTTCGGGTGGTAAGGACAGCTACACGCTGCTCGATCTGCTGCTCGATGTTCAGCGGCGGGCGCCGATAAAATTCGATATTCTGGCTGTCAATCTCGATCAAAAACAGCCCGATTTTCCGGAGCACGTTCTGCCGGATTACCTGACGAAATTAGGCGTCGATTACCGGATTGTCGAGGAAGACACGTATTCGATCGTCACCGAGCATATTCCCGAAGGCAAAACTTACTGCTCGCTTTGTTCACGCCTGCGGCGCGGAATTTTGTACACGACCGCGCTCGAAGAAGGCTGCACGAAGATCGCCCTTGGCCACCATGCGGACGACATTATCGCGACCTTTTTCCTAAATTTATTTTACGTCGGCCAGCTAAAGGCGATGCCGCCGATCCTGCGAAACGACGCCGGGAACAACACGATCATCCGCCCGCTCGCCTATTGCCAGGAAAAAGAGATCATAAAATATTCGGAAGAGCAGAAATTTCCGATCATTCCCTGCAACCTCTGCGGATCGCAGCCGAACCTCAAACGTGCCCGCGTCAAACGCCTGCTCAATGAACTGGAAAAAGAAACGCCGTTTCTCCGCAGCTCGATAATGACGGCGCTGACAAACGTCACCGGCTCTCATCTTCTCGATAATCAGCTCTACGATTTCAAAAATTTCGCGCCGATGATAAAACAGATCGCTCCCGGCCACGGCAGCGTCGAAAAGGAATTAGACGCAGTCTTCGACCACAGCGAAACGGCTTTCACGCCAAATCTGATGGAAGCAGTCGGCGTCGAGATTATTTAGCCTGATATGATATGCCCGCGAAATACGCGAAAAGGACGCGAAATTAAGAAGTTTGTACGAGAATAAGAGCGCGAGAGGAACTCTCTCTTCATCAGCGCGGATTCGCGTTATTCGCGGGCAAACTCTCTTTCCTTTTTTCGCGTCACTTTCGCGGATTTTCGCGGGCAAAATCCGTAAATGGTTGGCCTGAGAATTAGCTGCTGATCGTTTCCAGATAAGCCCTCGCAATCGGCAGTTCCGACTTTGCAAAATTGTCGGGAGTTTCCAGCAAGACGATCTTACCCTTCTCCATCAAAGCGATCCTTGATCCGAGCAGCATTGCCTCGTGCAGGTCATGCGTGACGAAAACAGCGGTTTTGCCTAATTCCCTCACAAGCTTCGCGAATTCCTTTTGCAGATTTGTGCGGGTGATCGCGTCGAGCGCACCGAAAGGCTCGTCCAGCAAAAGCAGATTGGGATCAACCGCCAAAGCTCTTGCAACGCCCACACACTGGCGCTGGCCGCCGGACAGTTCGTGCGGAAACCGGTCCTTGAACTTATTAGGATTTAGCCCGACCAGATCGAGCATTTCCGAAGTCCTTACAAGCTTTTTTCCTTCTTCCCAATTCTCCAGATTCGGCAAAAGGGCAACGTTTTCCGCGACCGTGAAATGTGGAAACAGCCCGCCTTCCTGCAAAACGTATCCGGTTTGCCGCCGCAACTCAATCGGATTCCAATCGGTTGTCGATTTGCCATTCACTAAAACCCCGCCGCTCGTCGGTTCGATCAGCCGGTTTATCAATTTGAGTGTAGTAGTTTTTCCGCAACCCGACTCGCCAAGCAAGACAAGTGTTTCGCCGCGTACGATCTGCAGACTCAGATCATCGAGAATTTTATTGCCGCCGATAGAGTATTCGACGCGGCGGAATTCGACGATCGTGCTTGGGTTTTCAGGCATCTTAATCAAAGAATTTTAGATTAGCCGATTTGTGTTCTTTGTGTCTTCACTTTGTGCCCTTTGTGTTGAAAAGATTTTAACACGGAGAACACGAAGTGAGGACGCAAAGAGCACTGAAAAGATACGAATGAAGCCAACGAAAGAAGACCTGCGCGATGCCATAAACCGGACGACAGATGATCTGATCGACCACAATTTGAAGGTTTTATTCTGCGGGATCAATCCGGGGCTTTATTCGGGTGCGACGGGCTATCATTTTGCCCGGCCCGGGAACCGATTCTGGAAGGCACTGCATCTTGGCGGTTTCACTGATCGGCAGCTTCATCCGTCCGAGGAACACGAACTATTGGAAAATGGTATCGGGATTACATGCTTCGTTAAGCGTACAACCGCAAGAGCGGACGAGCTTTCGACCCGCGAATATATTGACGGCGGAAAGATGATCGTGAAAAAGATCGAGAAATATAAGCCGCGTGTTTTAGCGGTCTTAGGAATGGGCGCCTATCGCACTGCGTTTAATAAACGAGAGGCAAAACTCGGATTGCAGGATGAAATGATCGGGGGCACACGCATTTGGCTGCTGCCGAACCCGAGCGGGCTCAACGCTCATTATCAAATCAAGGATTTTGCCGAGCTGTTCGCCGAACTAAAGAGATCGCTAACCTAACCCGCTGCACAAGCCGCGACAGTCGCCTTTTTAATCCGTACCGGCTTTTCCGGTTTCTCCGCAGTAACCACTGCTTTATTTATCGCATCGACCGTTTCCATTCCTTTGGTCACACGTCCAAAGGCGGCAAATTTACCGTCCAGCGACGGAGCCGCGATCACTAGAAAAAAGAAATTGGTCGTCGCCGTATTCGGCTCGTCGGCACGGGCCATCGACAGAATGCCGCGTTCGTGCAAGATCTTGTTCGGCTCGTCTGGAACAGCTTTGCGGGCACGCATGCCAATCTCGTATGTCACCTTGCCTTCGCGGGAATAAAGGTCGCCGCCCTGAATGACGAAATTCGGGACGACGCGTGTGAAGGCCGTGGTATCGAGAACTCCGGTCGCGACAAGATTCAAAAAATTCCGCACAGATTCGGGAGCGCTTTCCGGAAACATTTCCATTTCGATCAAGCCGGCCTCGGTATCGAATTTCACGCATTGGCCGGCCATCGTTTTCACATCGGCTTTATCAAAGGGTTCAGCGGCGGGAATTGCTGCCGGACGCTCATTCGTCTTTTTCGGAGCAGTACCATTTTGAGCGAAAACATTAAAAGCCAAAGCAGCCAAACACACGGCGATTGTAGTAAATCGGATTAGCATCTAATATATTTTCAGTTAATATGATTCGCATGTAAAGGACTGGGACCGCAGGCACCTTGCCTGCTATACGCGGCGTTTCGACGCGAAAAGCCTTTATCAATGCGAAAAGCTATGCAGATCAACGCAGCAATCGCCGGCAAGATGCCTGCGTTCCAAAAAACCATGAAATATCAATCAAAAACACTTCTTCTTCTATTGCTTCTCACATCATTCACATTCGCCCAACGCGAGCTTGGCGTTCGCCCGACCGAAACCGGCGGACCGCTAATGGCGGAGCAGGCGGCATTTGACGTTGAAACCTATGACATTTCCGTAAAGGTCGATCCGAAAACGAAGTCGATTTCGGGTACAACACTAATGATCGCAAAAGTTTTGAAATCTACGGATGTGATAGTGCTCGACCTCGACACGCCGTTCACCGTCCATAGTGTCTACGGTGAAAGACGCGAACAGCAGACACAGTTAAAGTACGAACGCCGCAGCGGCAAGATATGGATTTGGTTCCCGGCAGCAAAACGGGCAGGACAGAAATTCGAGACTATCATCACCTACTCCGGCGTTCCGCGCATTGCTCCGCGTGCTCCGTGGATCGGCGGTTTTATGTGGGAGAAAACACCGAGCGGCGCCGATTGGGTTTCGGTAGCGCTTCAAAACGACGGTGCCGATCTCCTATTTCCCGTCAAAGATCATCCGAGCGACAAACCGGCGACGGCCACGATGCATATCACCGTGCCCGATCCGCTGGTTGCCGCTGGCCCCGGAAAATTCGAAGGTGTAAAGAAAAATACTGACGGTACATCGACCTACAACTGGCGGATGACGAACCCGATCAGCAATTACTCGCTTGTTTTCAATGCCGCCCCCTACCGCACAATAGAAGACAGCGTCAAGAGCATCACCGGCGAAACGATCCCGATAGTTTTTTACATTCTGCCCGAAAGCTACGACAAAGGCGCCGGTCTTATCGCCGAAACTAAGAAATACAACGCATTTTTTGAGAAGTATCTCGGCCCGTTCCCGTTTCGCTCGCAAAAGCTTGGCATCGTCGAAACGCCGCACCTTGGCATGGAACATTCGACCGCCATCGCCTACGGAAACAAATTCAAGTACAACGAAGACGGCACGGATTGGCTGATGCTCCACGAATACGGCCACGAATGGTGGGCAAACCTCGTTACCGCCAAGGATTGGAACGATTTCTGGATCCACGAGGGTTTTCAATCGTTCATGGACACGCTCTACACCGAGGAACTGCACGGCAAAGAGGCCTATTTCAAAGCCATGCAGGGCCGCGCCAAAGCCACAAGAAATATGCAGCCCGTCGCCCCTCGCGAGCCAAAGATCGCCTACCAGGTCTATATGGCCGAACCGGATTACCTAAAATCCGACGGCGACATTTACGGCAAAGGCGCCGTCGTCCTCCACACTTTAAGATACCTGATCGGCGACGCCGCATTTTTCCGTGCCCTCCGCCGCATGGCCTACCCTACCAAAGCCATGGAAAAACTAACCGACGGCCGCCAAACCAGATTAGTCAACACCGACGATTTCCTAGTCATCGCCGAACAGGAATCGAAAATGGAGCTGGACTGGTTTTTCGAAATGTATCTGCGACAACCAAAACTGCCGAAACTGGTCAGCGAAGTTACCGGCAATTCCATGACCTTACGCTGGGAAACCCCAAACAACATGCCGTTCCCAATGCCGGTTGATGTCGAGATAAATGGCAAAACACAGCGTGTAGAGATGAAAAGTGGCAAAGCAATAGTGAATTTTACCGGAACCGCTCCAATAATGGATTCGAAAGGTTGGGTTTTACAGATTCGGTAAGCGAAGCGTCATACGGGGTGAAAAATCTCTTGTCTCTTTTGATCTAGCTAAGGTATAATTGCGCAGCCAGAATGCCCGCCTCTTGAATAACTTTCCATATGTCTAGTATCAAGTGTCCCAAATGCAATTTAATTAATTTTTCCTCCGATGATCTGTGTAAGCGTTGTGGGGAACCGTTTTCAAAAGTGAGATTGACGGAAGTAGAAACGAATCTGGTCTTTTCGACTGAATCTGTAGATAGATCGAAGTCGCCAAATAAAATTAAGATTGACCCTGTATGGATAGTAGTCGGCGTAGTCTTACTACTATTAACCGGCTTATTCATCAATAAACAGATGGGCATTAGAGAGGCCGCAAGACAAATAGCTGAAAAGAAAGCTTTGGAAAAGGAAACGGGTGACAGACAATATAACCAAAATATTTCAGCCGCGCACAAAGCGCTCGATCCTTTAAAACGGGTGAGTAGTGCTGTTGACGGAGGGTTGAATTTCACTCAGTACAGTGACATGGTTGTGTCGCTTAAAGTAGAGACGGACGCTGCGCTGCGGTCTTTCGTAATCTATGGTGATAGAGATTCAGACTTCAAATCTTCAATTGAATCAGCGGCGAATAGCTTTCTCCGTGCTCGTGATTTATGGCATACATCGATACGCTATAACAGCGTTACAAGCGAAGACGAAAAGACAGAATGGTTAAATCAAAATTGGGACTCGGCTCGTCGACAAATAGAAATAGCGGAATTAAACTTTCCTAAACAGCCAATGTATTCGGAATCTTTGCAAACTCAATAATTCAACTCTTTTTAGGTGAATGCATTTCTAGTAATTCTAGCTTTCGCTCACATAGTTAATTCACCCTGATCGCCACCTGACTTTGGTTTATTAATCGATTAGGTGTTGCTTTATCAGCGATATAATCTTTGAAGTTGAGGAGACAATTGGTGGCGGATATACGGCACTGGCGGTTGGTGAATCCATCTTTACAGAAGGCGACAATCTAGATGATTTGCGGGCAAACATCCGCGATGCCGTAAATTGCCATTTCGAACTGGACAAAAGACCGGAGTTTATGCAGCTTCAGATCGCTAATCACGAACTGACCACTGAGCAGATGGCCGAGCTTGAGCGTCGAATAGAAGAACACCGCAAAAATCCGGACGATACAATTCCGTGGGAAGAAGTACGCGAAAGTATGCTTCGAAGAACGGAAGCTTTTCCAAAGAGTTGAGTTCTGCACCTAAAGAAAATTCACTACCGTGCTTGAAGTAATCGAGGAGCCTTCATCAGGATCCCGTCCAAAATCTACAAAAGTGTTCAAATACTGTTGCACACATAAAACTCTTGACAATCTATGCAACAGATAGGAAAATTGATTGGGCATGTTGATTACGCCCGCTTGATGTTTGAAAATTTAGCAAAAAATAACGCTGGGACAGTGGGACATGGGACAGAGCATCGTCTAAAACATTGAGTCGCATGA
>JANMSP010000497.1:0-1978 GCA_031389475.1 Pyrinomonadaceae bacterium | reverse complement strand
TGTACCCACAATTTATACTGTAACCGTAACAGATGCGAATAGTTGTACGGCTGCGGCAAATAAAACAGTTAATGTAATTGATATACGTGGTGGAAATAAAAAGGATAAGGTTGTGATTTGTCATCATTCAAATTCATTGGTTGTAGCAGGCAATTCCATCATTGCACATCCGGCACATGGCGATATGTTGGGTACATGTACTGTTTCATCAAATTTTATTACAGGTAAATCAAACAAAGAAGAAATGGGTTCAAAACTAAAACTTGTTTTAGCTGTTATGCCAAACCCAACATCAAACAATTTTACAATTACAATTGAGGCAGCAAATACAAATGAAAAAATAAGTATGAGAGTAACTGATGTTTTTGGAAGAACAATAGAACAAAAAAATAATCTTCAGCCCAATCAATCAATAAACATTGGGGGTAAATACGATTCAGGAATTTATTTCGCTGAAGTTTTACAAGGAAATGAAAAGAAAGTAGTGAAGCTTGTAAAGCATAACTAAGAAAAATAAAATTGAAAAGAAAAGCTCCCAACAGTATGTTAGGGGTTTTTCATTTTAAGTACGATCAATAGAATTCCTGCCGTGAAGAGAGCGAAATATTCACTAAAAGATTGGCAGGCAAGCAAAGCCCAATAAAGTCTTTGATGCTGGCAGTCAGAACTCAAAATTTTATTCTTATTCAACTCCTGATTCTGCCCCTGCTTCCCTATCTTTGCCGCCCCGTAGGAAAACCTGCGGGTAAACAATTTTTTTACACAATAAAACAGGGTAATGAACAATTACGAATTGATGGTGATTTTTACCCCGGTTCTAAGCGATGAAGAGTTCAAAAATGAACAAAAGAAAATCGCTGGTCTTGTAACTGCCAATGGCGGTTCCATTGTAGCCGAGAACCCATGGGGATTGAAATCACTTGCGTTTCCGGTTCAGAAAAAGACAACAGGTCTTTACTGGGTGCTGGAGTACATAGCGCAATCCGACTTCAATGAGAAGCTGAAGATTCAGCTTCTTCGTGATGAAGCAGTGCTTCGTCACCTGTGCACTAAACTCGATAAATACGCCGTCGAGTATAATGCGAAAAAGAGAAGTGGCGTAAAATCAGGAAACGAAAAACCAGTGGAGGCTTAATTATGGCAAAGAATGAAATTAAATATCTGACCGCCATTAAAAACGACAAACGTGAAAAAAAGTTTTGCCGTTTTAAAAAGTATGGTATTCGCTACATTGATTATAAAGATGTGGAGTTTCTGAAAAAATTTTTAAATGAACAGGGTAAATTATTGCCACGCCGTCTTAGCGGAAACAGTTTAAAGTATCAAAGAAAGGTATCGCAAGCTGTAAAGAAAGCCAGACAGATGGCATTGCTGCCTTATGTAACAGATTTATTAAAATAGGTAAATCCCTAACTCATGAATAACCTAATTGTTTTCATGAAGACAATGAAGCCTGTAATTCATTGGGATAAAAAACAAACACGATGGAAGTAATTTTAATTCAGGATGTAGATAATCTTGGTGGCTCCAATGAACTGGTGAAAGTAAAAAATGGTTATGCCCGTAATTTTCTTTTCCCCCGTCTTATGGCTATTGAGGCTACACCCGGCAACCGCAAGATGCTGGAAGAAAAAATGAAGCAACAGTTAAAGAAAGAAGCTAAAATGCTTGCCGAAATAAACAGCGTTATTGCCAAATTGAATGAAGCTCCTTTGAAAATTGGTGCTAAAACAGGAACAAGCGGTAAGATTTTCGGAAGCGTAACTTCATTACAAATCAGCCGTGCTATCCGCGACCAGAAAGGTTACGAAATAGACCGTCGCAAAATCAGCATTGCTGATGAAGTGAAAGAGGTTGGCACCTACAAAGCTCAAATAGATTTTGGTGGCGGAAAATCTGCCGAAGTTGAATTTGAAGTGGCTGGTGAATAATTGCACAAGGACACTATCTATAATAAGTCCCGCTGAAAGGCGGGATT
>JANMSP010000034.1:0-12121 GCA_031389475.1 Pyrinomonadaceae bacterium | reverse complement strand
GGGTCGAGTTCCAGCGATCGTTTGAAATCACGTTCGGCCTTCGGATAATCCCAATCGTGGGTTGCGGCGATCATCCCGGCAACAGTGTGGGCTTCAGGCAGGTCGGGATCGAGTTCCAGCGCCCGCGCGACGGCTGCTTTGGCTTGCGGCACACATTCCTGAGGCGAAGCGTAAGGGTACGAGGGAATAGTGGAATAATTTTCCGCGACTCCAACATAAGCAAGGGCAAAATTCGGATCGAGTTTTATTGCCTGATTGAAAAGCTCGATGCTCTTGAACATGTCATCTCTTGTCCGGCGGGCAAAGTGAAAGCGGGCCTTCAGGTATAACTGGTATGCCTCGCTATTGTCGGTGTATTTTTTTGTAATGCCTTTTGTGTCGGTTCCGGCGAGCTTTAATTGCAGCTTTTGCGCAATCGTCGCAGCTATATCACGCTGCGTTGCCAGCAGGTCCGACATTTTACGGTCGTACTGCTCGCCCCAAATAAGCTTCTTCGTTCTCGCATCGACCAGTTCGACGCTGACCATCAAGTTTTCGCCGCGCTGCACGAGCCGTCCGGACATTACGGCGTCCACCTCAAGCTCCTTCGCGATCTGCGCGACATCGCTTTCCCGGCCCTTGTAACGAATTACGGAACTCGTCGGGCTGACCTTCAGATTAGGAAGCTGCGACAGGCGATAGATCAGCGACTCGGCAATACCGTCCGATAAATAATCGGTGTCCACGTCACCGCCTTTATTCTGAAACGGTAGGACCGCGATTGATTTGATCTGCTCTGTTCCCGCAGGTGCGAAATATCGATAGCCGAAAAATCCGCCCGCAAAAACCAAAACTGTAATTCCTAAAACTGCCAACTGCAACTGCCTACTGCTTACTTTCCCCTGCGGCTCAGCCGCTCTATTTGCGGAAAAGCTCTGCTTTTCCGAAAGGCCACCCAAAATCTCTTGAGGCTCCGCCTCCGCTCCGGTGTGAAAAATAGCGGTCTGGTCGGTTGTATGAATTTGAGCGCGAGTTGGAAGTTCACCCGTCGGGAACCCAGTCGCTATCGCTCCCGGTACTGACAGGATCGCGGTCGCCGGTTCATCCATAGTCGCCGGGCCATCGAGCAGCGGCGTGCCGTCATCAAGACAGAAACTTAGCGTCCCATCCGTATAATCGCGTCTGCAATCTGGGCATCGTTTCATAATTTCTATTTAATCCGGCAACCCTACCCGTCGGCTAATCTGTTTAAAGCGCGGATCGTCCCGGTAACCGTCGAGCGCCGGATCGATCATAAACCACGGCAGCCTTACCGAGCGCTCTTCGCACGCCTTATCGAGTTGCTCGATCACCGTGTCGCGCTCCCCAAGTCCAGTGTGTATTTTTGCGATGTTGACCGGAGAGACATAATGAGTTTTCAACAGTTCTTCCAAAGCCGCAAGAATACCGAGCGCTTCTTCGTGCTCTCCCATCAAGCCAAAGACACGGGCCAGATCGGCGCGCACATGCTGATCGAATTGGTTCAGCGCCAACGCTTGTTGAAATGCAACAACACTGTCGGCGAACGCTTCCTGAACCGCGTAGGATAGTCCAAGTATCCAGTAAGCAAAGAAATGATTTGGAGCAATCTCGATAGTCCTTTTCGATTGGGCGATTGCATCATCATTTTGCCCTGCCAGGTAATACCACCACCCGAGACTTGCGTTGAATACAGGCGTGAACGGATCGAGTTCGATAGCTCGTTTTTCCGCTTCGAACGCCCGTTCATGATCGCCGAGCAAAATCAATGTTGCCGACTGCAGGTGGTAGATAAAAGGATAATTGGCGTCGTATGAGATTGCCGCGTCGTAATACTTTAGCGATTCGCTAAACTTCCACTCATAAAGGGAACACAATAGGGCAGCCGACACATTTGTTTCAGCCAGTGTTGCGTCAATTTCAATCGCATTTCTTACGAGTGGCTTTAGTTTGGCTGCGGCTTCCCGCGGTGGCACCATTTCGTAGAAGCCAAGAAAAACGTGAGAATCAGCCAACCCTGAAATGGCGACCGCATATTTCTCATCCATTTCAATCGCCCTTTCAAAATATTCGATCGCCTTTCTAAACCCTTCCGGCGTTCGCTTAAAGAAAAAGAAACGCCCGCGGAGGTAAAGTTGATATGCCTCGGGGTCATTAGTATGACGCTTGAGAACCGCCTGCTTTTCCGCGCCGAGCAGTTTTAGCTTTAGCGCATCGACGACCGCCAGAGTAATCTCATCCTGAACCTCGAAGATGTCCTGCATGTCCCGGTCGTAGCGTTCGGACCAAAGATGATAGCCATCCATCGCATTGATCAACTGGACTGTTATTCGGACGCGGCTTCCTGACTTTCTAACACTGCCTTCGAGTATCGAGTTGACGTTCAATGTCCGGCCGATCTCGGCCATCGGAGCGTTTTTGCCGCGAAAGGAAAACGACGCCGTTCGCGCCGCGACCTTCAGGTCATCGATCTTGGCGAGCGCGTTCAACAATTCTTCCGCCAAACCGTCACAGAAGTACTCGTTCTCCGTATCGGCGCTCATGTTTACAAAGGGCAGCACCGCAATCGACGTGTGCGAAGTCCCGTTTTCAAGCGGCTTTTCGCCGGATAGCCCCGTTCCTAGAGCCTGGGTTTTCTGCTCGTCGTAACCGTAGCCGCTCGATAGCGGAACTCCAAGCAGCGCCGTTGCCGGTTCATTTTCAGAACCGCTAAAAATTAACGGGGTTCCGTCCTCGAGACAGAAACTCAGCGTGTCGTCGTAATAATCGCGTCTGCATTCCGGGCATCGTTTCATATGGTTCTATTTTTTCAAAGCCGCCGTCCAATTTAGTATTACTGTCGGCGGCGGGGCGGTCGGTTCGCCGATCAGGGTTCCGATCAGGAAACGCTGGCCGTCGGGCGAAATGTCGAATTCGTGTACGCTGCCGACATTCGCGAGAGTTCGTGTTTTGAACAAAGCCTTCGGCGTGCTGAATTTGGGATCATTGCCGCCAAGCTTCGAGGCTGCGGACATCAGTTGGCCATCGCTTGCGATGAAAAACAATTCGCTGCCGTCGCGTCGCCAGACAGGCATTCTACCTCCTGTCGTCGAGATGCGTTTGCGGTCTGAGCCGAGCTTACCGTCTGCGGAGAATGACTGCACGTAAATCTCATAGCTTCCCGTGTTGTCGGCCCCGTAGGCAAGCCATTTGCCATCTGGAGAAAGTGCTGGACATTGCTCGTCAAACGGTGAAGATAGAAGCAGCGACTCTTTCCGGTCGCTCTCCATCGAAACTGCGTACATATCGAGACGTGACTTCACACCGCGTCGCGAAAAGATGATCCACCGGCCGTCCCGCGACCAGAAATGCGGAAATGTCGCGCCGACAGAAACGACTGCTTCGACATCTCCGAGGCCATTCGCCGATTTTGTAAAAAGGCCGCCGCCGCCGCTGTACGCGAGGCGTGACCCATCAGGCGACCACACAGGCATTTGACCGAAATCGGATGTGATCGGCACACTTGTGCCTTTGTCGAGGTCGATCACCCAGATTTTATTTGGAGGGTTTCGCTTGACGGCTACGCGTTTACCATCGGGCGAGATTTGCGGGTCCATGCCGACCGAGACCTTAGCGGGGGCTTCGACTGTGCCAACCGGCTTGCCTTCGCGGTCGAACCAGGTGAGTTGATATTCTCTTTCCCAAACTCCCTGCCAGACAAGCACGCCATTATCCGAGGCGGAGAAGCGAAAGTTGTTGATCCAACTCCAACTTTTCTGGCCGGAGATTATCGGAATCGCGTCGCCACTCGGCGCGAGTCTATTCGGGTCAAACGCCTGAGCGACGATCGTATCGTTCCGAATGAAGATCAAGTATCCCTGCTTTGAATATACGACTGGCGAATTGTCGGGCGCGACCTGCACGAGCTCAGGTGAATCGAGCGATCCCGCCCAAATGCCCTTTAGCTCGCGGTAAAAAACAAAATGGCGGCCATCGGGCAGAAAGTACGGATAGCGGTGCCGCTCATCGTTTCCTGCCTCGGCATTCATCACTACAGGCTTCGGCTCACCGCCTTGAGCAGACACCTGTAAAAGCATCGTGCGATAGTCCGCGACAAAAACGATCGTCCCGTCCTTGCCCCAGCTTCCGCCGACAATTCGACCAGCGTCGCAAAGCACCTGCGCATTGCCGCCGTTCAGATCCGAGCGTTTGAGTTTTCCATTCGAACCATAGCCGATCGACTTGCTGTCCGGCGACCAGAACGGCTCGATCGGATTTTCAGAACCGGGCAAAAGCTTTACATCCGCGGAATCAAGATCGCGAAAGTAAAGCATATTCTTGCCGTCCTTCGCCGCCGAGAACGCGATCTTCTGTCCGTCAGGCGAAACTACGGCCCAATCGGGCTGAACATCATTAAACGAAAGCCCGGCCGGAACATCGAACGCAAGCCTTATCGCATTCCCACTCGCGGCCGGGCTGCCGAAATAATTAAAGCCGAGCGTGGAAGCGGCTATCAACGCGAATAAACCCGCCGCGAGCCAAGGCAGATGACTCCGCGAAAAAAGCGGTGAAGAACGCGAGGCGGTGTTGAAGTTTTGCTCAGCCGTATCCTCGGCTTTCAGCGTCCGCGTCGCGTCTTCGGACGAAGGGTCGCTTAAAGGCGGGACCTCAAACACAGCCGTCGCCGGTTCGTCGCCCACGCTGCCTTGCACAAGCCGCTTGCCATCATCGAGACAATACAGCAGGCTGTCGTCCAAATAATCCTTCCGGCATTCGGGGCATCGTTTCATAAAATCTTATTGCGGCGGATCGAATTTTTTCACAAGCGCCTGAAATCGGGAATCGCCACGAAGCGGTTCGTAGGCCGGGTCGTATTTGATCTGGAACAGCCAGAAATCGCCTCTGGCGGTGGCGTTTTCCAGCGCGCTCAGCGCCTTGTCATATTCGCCAAGCAGTGCATGAGAGGAAGCCGTGCGCATGCCGCCGGTGACGCCATCTGGATTGACGCCCTGGCGAATCATTTCGCGCAGAAAACCATCTCGTCCGCCCTTTGCAAAACTTTCGCGCGTTAGTTTTGCGTTTTCAGTTTCACCCAGCAGATCCTGAGCCATGGCGCGTTCTTCGGAGGCTCGGGCATAGTTATTCTTCATCCGGTATGCAAACGATAGCTGCGAATGGTTGTATATAAACGACAGGTCTTTCCGCACGGCGTTCTCGAGATACTCGATGCCTTTGTCGAGCTGTCCGGAAGCGACGAGACAAGATCCGTAAATAAAATGGACCGGCGAGGAATTCGGATCGAGCTCGATAGCGCGTCCGTATGATTCAAAAGCCTCGTCGTAACGTCCGAGCATCATTAAACGCTGGCCGTTCCAGCGATGCACCTCGAGATTGTTTGGGTCAAGCTCGCGAGCTCGCGTCAAGTGCTTTTCGGATCGCGCCCAATCATAATCGAGCATGTACTGATAGCCGAGCGTTCCGTGGGCATCGGCCAGATTTTCGTCGAGTGCTAGGGCCCGGTTTACGCTTTCTTTCGCTTTATCACGCTCTTTATCGCCGTAATAATCGGCTAGACCGACATAACCAAGCGCGAAATTCGGATCTTTTTCGATCGACTGCCGGAAATAGGATTCTGACTTTTGAAACTCGCTCCCAGCCCGTTTGTTCCAGTAGAAACGGCCCTGTAAATATAGCCGGTACGCTTCGGGGTCAGTAGTGTAATTCCTGGCAAGCTTTTGCTCGTCCGCGCCGGACAGTTTCAATTTAAGCTTGCTCGAAACATCACGGGCGATCTCATTTTGAAGCGATACGAGATCGGTCGATTTCCGGTCGTATTGATCGGTCCAGATCACATTTTCGGTCTCTGCATCGAGCAATTCAAGGCTCAGCTTTATCTGATCGCCGCGCTGAACGACACGGCCGTTCAAGATAGCCTGAACATTCAATTCATTGCCGATCGTTTTGGTGTCGGTTTCCTTTCCCTTGTAGCGAAAAACTGTCGAGCGGGCCTTTACATTCAGGTTCGGCAGTTGGGACAGGCTCTTGATGAGCGTTTCGGTCATGCCTTCGGAAAGATATTCGATATCGGCATTGCCGCTTTCATTGACGAATGGCATCACGGCGATGGATTCGATCTGTTTAGTTGGGGTGAAATATCTGTAGCCGAAGAATCCGCCGATGAGTATCAAAACGGTAATCAATAAACCTGCCAGCTGCCACTGCCTACCGCCAACTTTCTCTCGCGGCTTTGCCGCTCGATGTGCGGAATAGCTCCGCTTTTCCGAAAGTTCACCGGACGATTCCCGAGGCTCCGTCTCTGCTCCGGTGCGAAGAATGACGGTCTGGTCAGTACTATGGAATTGATCGCGCTTTGATGACTCGCTTGCCGGAAACCCAGTCGCTATCGCTCCCGGTTCTGACAGGATTGCTGTCGCCGGTTCATCCGCGGACATGCCGTAAACCAGCGGAGTTCCGTCTTCCAAACAGAAACTCAGCGTGTCGTCATAACAATCCCGCCTGCATTCGGGGCAACGTTTCATAACGGCCAATGTAGTGGGAGCTTTCTAAAATTCAGCTAGATATTTACACAAGTTCCGCGTTTTAGAAAGCGTCCATCTCCTTGTTTTCCGGTGTGTTGGCCGTTTTCGATGATGACGCGGCCGCGTGAGAGGACGGTTTCGACTTTTCCTTTTACCTTCCAGCCTTCGTAGGAGGAATAATCGACATTCATGTGTTCGTTATCCACACCGAAAGTATGTTCTTTTTGCGGGTCGAAGATGACAATGTCGGCATCGGACCCGACGGCGATAGTACCTTTTTTGGGGAAAAGGCCGAACATTTTGGCGGCGGCGGTTGAGGTTAGTTCGACAAAGCGGTTCAGGGAAATTCTATTTTCGACCACGCCGCCGTTGTAGATCAGCGACATCCGGTTTTCGACGCCGGGAGCACCATTCGGGATTTTTGTGAAGTCGTTTATGCCGAGTTCTTTTTGCTCCTTCATGCAGAACGGGCAATGGTCGGTCGAGATCACCTGCAGATCGTCCATTTTCAAGCCCTTCCAAAGCTCGGCTTGATTGTGCTTTTCACGCAGCGGCGGCGTCATCACGTATTTTGCGCCGTCCCAGCCGTCGCCGTAGTCTTCAATTGAGTGGAAAAGATACTGCGGGCATGTTTCCGCGAATGCCGGAATGCCGCGATCTCTCGCTTCGCGGACTTTGTTGAGAGCATCCGTACAGCTTAGATGAACAATGTAAACCGGCGATTCGGCCATCTCTGCAATTGCGATTGCACGGTGAACGCCTTCGGCCTCAGCAATCGTCGGCCGCGTCAATGCATGATATTTCGGAGCGGTGCGTCCGTCCTTGATAAAACGCTTGATGATCTCGTTAATGACAATACCGTTTTCCGCGTGCATGCAGATCAAACCGCCGCGTTGCCCCGCGGCCGACATTGCCCGAAAGATCGTCGCGTCATCCGCCAAAAACACACCGGGATAAGCCATAAAAAGCTTGAACGACGTGATGCCTTCATCCATCAACCTATACATTTCTTTCTCATCGCCGTCCTCGAATTCGGTCGTGATAAGGTGAAAACCATAGTCAATCGCGGTCTTGCCTTCGGCCTTTTTGTGCCAGGTATCAACACCCAATGTCATCGACTCGCCCTTCGTCTGCACCGCAAAATCAATGATCGTCGTTGTCCCGCCAAACGCCGCCGCCCGCGTCCCGGTAAAGAAATCATCGCTCGACGATGTCCCGCCAAACGGCAGCTCCATATGCGTATGCGGATCGATCCCACCGGGAAAAACGAATTTATCTTTCGCATCGATAACAACGTCAACTTCCATTTCGAGCGTTCGGCCGATGATGGAAATAGTTTCATCCTCGACGAGTATATCAGCGGTATAATCGTCAACAGCAGTGACGACGCGGCCTGATTTTATTAGTGTTTTCATGATTCAATTAATTGCCTCCAGCTTTAGCTGGACAGGCTAGTTTCACCAACAGAAACGGCTTGACTCGAATAGAAACTTCCAATGTGCTCTTCGTGTTTCGAGCTTTTTAACCGGTATGGGGTGCAGGCTCTCCTTCTTTTTCCTCTTGTTCTTCGCCTTTCCTCTCCTGCTCGGCCAGGACCGTTTCGGCGGCATCTGCGATTCGTTCTTCGATATTTTCGCTGGGTGCTTGAGATGCGTGAATATCGCCATCGTGGTAAAAATGCGATGCCTGATAAAGTTCGCGCAGAAATTTGAAAAATACTTTGCCGATGGCGATAGCCGGAATAGCCAGGATCACGCCGAGCAGTCCGAACAATTTTCCACCAATGAGCAATCCGAGAAAAACTGCCATCGGATGCAGGTTGAGGCGGCCGCCCAAAATTCGCGGGGTTAATATATAACCTTCCACCGTCTGCACCGCGACAAACACGCCTATGACCGCGGCGAGATCCCACACGCCGCCGCCGCCGGCGATGGTGAATCCGCCAGCGAGAATGATCCCAAGAATTGTCCCGACATAGGGAATGGCGTTCAATAATCCGGCGATTAGTGCAATACCGGCCCACGCGGGAACGCCAAGAAACCAAAATCCGATGGCATAGAGAACCGCCATGATAAATCCGATTAGAAGCTGACCTCGGACGTACGATTCCAAGATTCGTCCGGATTCGTCGAACAACCGGCTGAACGGTTCACGAAAGCGCGGCGGTATCAGATCTTCTAGTGAATTGCGCCAGTTTTGAAAATCGACCAGGATGTAAAAAACGAAAAAAGGTACGAGCAGCAGATCGAGCGAGGACACAAGTGTCGACCAAATGGTCGGTCCGCTTGCAGTCGCTGTAATCGTACCGTCTTCGTCAACGGTCGTTGTTGGCGTTGTCAAATTCTCGTTGTAGAAACCCACCGGATCGCTCAGGAACTTTTCAATTTTATCGCCCGCGACCCTTTCGAGCGCAGGAGAGTAACGCCGAAGGTACGATCGCTGCAACGCGGCATTTTCCGGGGTGAAACTCTCAGAGATCTTCGAACCCGCTTTGGTGCTTTCTGTCCATAGTTCGGGAACGACATAAGTCATAAAAGCCGCTATCACAAGCGCTACCGCCAAAATAGCGACGATGGACGACATAGTTCGCGACAGCCCGCGCTCCTCGGCATGGTAAACAATCGGGTTGAGCAGATACGCAACCGCAAACGAAGCCAGCACCGGCACAATCGCAACGCTGCCGACGACGTAAAGAAAATAAAGAGTAAGAACGGAAACAACGATAGTCGGCACCCAGCGCAGCCACCAAAACGGTGATCGGTCTTCGGGATTTTTTGCATCGAGCCAGGGATTTTTCATCAGAAATTCACGACCGTATATTCTTCAAAACTCTGTCTGCCGCGAGGGCGTCAAAGTCCGCAAAACCATTATCCAAAATCTCGTAAAATCCACATGGCCGAATCAACAAAGGGCAAATCCAGCGTCCAGTGCCCTGACCAATTCATCCACATTATCCTTCGTTGAATTCAGCATCATGCCTGTTCTAATGACGTTGCCGTAGAGGCCGCCTTTGCCGATGAGGACGCCTTGGCGTTTGGTTTCTTCGAAGACCTTCAATACAGATTCCGGTGCGGGGTCTTTTGTTTGACGATCCTTGACGAGCTCGATTCCCTGCATCAGGCCCATGCCGCGGACGTCGCCGATGATCGGGTGTTTCTCTTTTAGTTCGTCCAGTTTTTCACGCAGATAACCGCCGACGATTCTGGCATTGGTGCGGAGGTCGTCGTCTTCGATGATTTTGATGACGGCAAGAGCGGCGGCAGTCGAGACGGGATTTCCGCCGAATGTGGCGAAGGTCAGGCCCGGGAATTTGTCGGCGACTTCGGCGGTAGCGATGGTCCAGCCGATGGGAACACCGTTGGCCATTCCTTTCGCAGAGGTGATGATGTCAGGTTTTACGTTCCAGTGCTCAATGCCGAACCATTTGTCGCCCGTGCGGCCCCAGCCGGTCTGCACTTCGTCGGCGATCATTAAGCCTCCGTGTTCGCGGACGATCTCTTCGACGCGTTCGAAATATCCGGCGGGCGGCACGATGAATCCGCCTACGCCGAGGATCGGCTCGGCCATAAATGCCGCGATCTCGCCGGTAGTGGTGGTTTCAATGACATCTTTCACATCATTGGCACAGGCGGCACCGCAATTATCAGGCGTCATCTTGAACGGGCAGCGGTAACAATACGGAGCCATCGCATGTACGATTCCCGCCACCTGAGCCGACATCGGACGCCAGGTCGAATGTCCCGTAGCCGACAAAGCCGTTGCCGAACGCCCCGAATAACTGTGGCGCAGCACGACGATCTCCTGCCGCCCGGTCGCAAGCTTCGCGGCCATCACCGCCGTGTCGTCTGCCTCCGTTCCGCTGCTTGAGAAGAAAGATTTCTTCAAATCTCCCGGCGTAATCTCCGCCAACTTTTCCGCCAGGTTCGACTGATTCTCGTTCACATACAGCGCCGACGTATGCTGAATCTTGTTCGTCTGCTCGATGATCGCGGCATTGACCCTCGGATTCGCGTGGCCGACGCTGACCGTCAAAACACCGCCGAAACAATCAAGATAGCGATTGCCCTGCTCATCCCAAACATATTCGCCTTCGCCTTTGACCAAGGCCACAGGCTCCTGATAATAGGTCGCGACGGCCGGGAAAAGAAATTCCTTGTGCTTTCGCACGGCTTCGGAAACGATGGATTTCTGTTCAGCTTGATTCATGGTTTTTATCTAATTTCGTCAATGGAATCATCGAATATCTGAATATCGTCTCGCGATGAATGAAGAATACGGTAAATTTCAACTCCGCTTGCGGTCGGAAAATAGAAAATGTTGTAGTCGTTGTACGGAAACAGGCGAACGCCCATTAGAAAATCATCCTTTGCCGATCCGATTTTAGGGTTATCGCCGAGCATCGAAATTCGCAGAACCAATTCATCAATCGTTTTATCAGCGTAGAAAGCACTGTCTCTGGAAATGAATAACCAAATTTCGTCCAAATCGGAAAAAGCACGCTCCGAAACATCAATATTTTCGACATCAATCAGCTTCATTTGATTCTTTCAACCTTGCCTCTAGCCGCTCCCGGCCCCGTCGTTTGATATCTGCGGCGAAATTGTCAAAATCCTCTTTCGATCTTAGTGTGATCGACTCTCCATTCCGTATTTGATCGACGCCCTTCATAATTTCCCGGCGCAATTCATCGCGGCGGATGCGTTTAAGATCGTCGTGATCTTGAAGTAAGCGCAGACTCTCGCGAACCACTTCGCTGGCCGAATTGTAGCGGCCGGATTTTACTTTGTCGTTAACCAATTTTTCGAGTTCTGGTGTTAATGAAACATTCATGATTTTTACTCTCCTGAAAACCGAGAATAAAGAAAATAACCATCTATGTCAATCTTTGTTATTGCAGACGGTCTAATATAAATTCCCTTCCCTCTTTCTACCCGTGTAATCAACGTAGACGACCTTGAGTTCCGTATAAAAATCGAGCGAGGTCGAGCCTTGTTCTCGGGCGCCGATGCCGGTGGATTTTATTCCGCCGAACGGAATATGGGCTTCGCCGCCGGTTGTCGGGGAATTAATATGCGTCATGCCGGATTCGATTTCCTGGATGAAGCGGAAAATGTCGTTGGCGTCGTTTGTGAAAATTGATGACGAAAGGCCGTATTGGCTGTCATTGGCGACGATCATCGCTTCGTCGAAGTTTTTGACGCGAAGCACGGACAGCACCGGGCCGAAAATTTCCTCGCGGGCGATCCGCATGTCTGACGTGACGTGATCGAAAACGGTCGGCTCGATAAAATAGCCGTTCTCTAGTGCTTCGCCTTCTGCTCTTTTTCCGCCGCAGAGAAGCGTTGCTCCGTCTTCGCGGCCGATGTCGATGTATTTGAGAACGGTGTTGAATTGCTTTTCATCGACCGACGGGCCAATGTGAGATTGCGGATCGCTGCCGTCGCCTAGCCGGAAACTCTTTGCACGCTCAACTATTTTTTGAACGAATTCGTCCGCAATCGTGTCGATCACGACCGCTCTTGAAGTGGCCGTACACCGCTGGCCGGTTGAGCCGAACGCTCCTTGGGCCGTCGATTCTACAGCTAGGTCCATATCACAGTCTTCCA
>JANMSP010000361.1:0-8239 GCA_031389475.1 Pyrinomonadaceae bacterium | reverse complement strand
CGTCGATGGCGGCGTCGGTCTTCCCGCTGTCAGTTGGAACGATCGCCGCTGCCAGCGAGCTGCTGGTATCGGCGTAGCCGTTCGCGACGTTATAATTCCAGGGCGAAGTTATCCCGCCACCTAAAATGAAATATTCGGTGTCGGATTTATAGTTGAGATCGCGACGGACGTAACTGTTGAATGCCGCTGTATATGGCGTGCGAATCGCGTTCATGCTCGGATCGGTATCGGTGCCGTCGGATGCTGAATCCTTATCGTAACCTAGAAAACGGCTGTCGAGCCTGCCGGTCGTGCGACGGCGGTCGCGGAGAAGTTCTTTGTTGAACTCATTTAGCTCGACCCGGAAATTATTATTATCGACGAAGGCTTTTGAAAGCCCGGTCAGCGAACTGAATTTATCCAGCAAGTTCTGCCTTTCACTCGCCGACAGACGGTCGATCTTCAGCATCGCCGGAGCGTATTCGTTCACGGCAAAATTCTCGGCGGCCAGTAAAACTTCACGCAGCGGTTTGTTCTGCCATTCGGGTGCGAGTTTTTTGTGATACCAGGCTGTTGCCGTATACGAGGGCACAATAAGCACGAGCGGCAGGTCGTTATTATCTGCAAAACGGATCGTCTGAAAATTGAGCACGGTAGAGACGAGACAGATGCCGTTTAGGCCGATGCCGTGATCGAACAGCCAGTTCGACAAACCGGCGGCCCGCGTCGTGCCGTAGCTTTCGCCGACGAGAAACAGCGGCGACGACCAGCGTTCCGCGCGTCCCAGATACATCCTGATCGTCTCACCAACCGATTCGATATCGCCGTTCACGCTGAAAAATTTTGCTGCAAACTCCGCTTTCGTAGCCCGCGAATAACCCGTGCCGACCGGATCGATAAATACCATGTCCGTCTGATCGAGCCATGTCGAATCGTTGTTCACCATTTCATACGGAGGCGGCGGCATCAATCCGTCGTCGAGCATCTTCACCCTTTTCGGCCCAAGCGCTCCCAAATGCAGCCACACCGAAGCCGATCCCGGCCCGCCGTTAAACGAAAACATCAGCGGACGCGTCTTCGCATCGCTCACGCCGTCGAGCGTGTAGGCCATGTAAAAGATCTTCGCTTCCGTGTCGCCTGTCCGCTCGTTCTTGATCGGCATAAATCCGGTCGTGACGGTATAATTCAAAGTCCGCGAACCATTATTGAGCGAATGTTTCGTAACCGTGGGCGGTTCATCCTTAATCAGCGACGCCTCGGCGGGTTTCGGCGCGATAGGGGCAGCTTGAAAAAACAGTAAGAACGATAGAAAGATCGATGCGAGCATAGTTTATCCCTTTATAGTTTGATTAATGTGAAGCGTTGCAAGATTAGCACAAGAGATACCGACCAAACTAGAAGGGTAAATCATTTGGAGATCGACAACACGAACTTGCCCGCTGAAGCGGCAGGCCGCATACTAATCCGAAGATCACTATTTTGAACCGCTATATGAATACTCCCAACAGCAAGGCTCGACGCAGCCTGGAAACCGCGTTTGCGGACGGCGGTGTTCGCGGCGCGGTTGTCTTTCTGAATTCGCTGACGCCGCACCGGTTTACGTCCATTTACCGTTTTGACGGCCCTACCTTGCGCAACGTCACGTTCTTCGACAGCCTGCACCCGGACGAAGAGTCTTGCGAAGACATCCCGGTCGAAGCTTCATACTGCGTCTTCGTGCGGGATACGGGAACAAAGTTTTCGTTCGGCGATTCAATGCGAGACGAGCGCGTCCACCATCACCCTAAGCGAAACACGGTCCAACGCTATTGCGGCGTCCCGCTCCTCGACAGAGACGGCAAAATGTTCGGCAGCATCTGCCACTTCGACCTCGAACCCGGCGAAATCACGACCCACGACATTGATCTCCTCGAACAAATGTCGCAACTCCTACAACAGGAATGCGGCGGTTTGACCGTTGCCGAATAATTTTCCGTTCCAATACATCAATACACCCGCTTCGAACATTTACCGGTTCTGGACGCTTATGCAGGGGGATTAACGTACAATTTCGCTGACAACCTTCCCATTAATTATTGTTCCCGTGCAGTGGGTGACGTATTCGAAGGGGTCGCCGTCGTATAGGGCGAGGTCGGCGTCTTTGCCTTTGGCGATGGAGCCGACGCGGTTATCGATGCCGAGAATCTTGGCGGCGTCGATCGTGATCAGGGCCAATGCGTCGCTGCGTGACATGCCGTTGGCGGCGGCCATTGCGGCTTCGTAGAGGACGACGCGGGTTTTCGGGACGTAACCTTCGTAACCGCTTTGGAGGGCGACTGGAATTCCGGCGGCTTTTAGTTTGCCCGCGGTCGTCAAAGACATATTCGCTGCGTCACCGCCGGGCCGAGCCATTGTCGGGTGAATGAAAACGGGGAAGCCGGACGCCTTTATTTCGTTAATTAGCAAGTGAGCGTCCGAGACGCCGTCAAGCACGATGCGGATGTTGAATTCCTTCGCGATCCTTAGGGCCGTCATAATATCCTGCGATTTATGGGCAGTGATCATCATCGGGATCTCGCGTCGAATAACACGCATCATTATTTCTGACTTTATATCTTTTGGTACATCAGTCTTTTTTGAGTTTTCGAGAGCTTTGATAAGTTCGGCTCGAAGCATTGCAGCCGCTTTTGCACGAGTGCCGGGAGATTTACCCGCACCCGCAAGGCCGGATTGGCCAAATGTCGCGGCAATCATTGCAGTCGGGATGATAACGGCCTCATCGACATTGCTGCCGGCGGTCTTGGCGATCATCGTCTGGCCGGAAACAAGCGCGGACGGCTGATGGCCGGTGTGGATCGTCGTCACGCCGAGGCTACGCAGCCATTCGACGAGCGTTTCCTGCGCGTTATATGCATCAATCGCCCGTAATTCCGGCTGAAACGGCCCGCTTCCGTCTAATCCCGATTGATCGTGCGGCTGATTTAGGTAACCGTTCAAGCCGACGACTGTATGCGCGTCAATCAAACCGGGCGTGACGACCTTCGCGGTCATAATCCGGTAATTTGCTGGTATTGTGATCGATGCAGCGGGTCCGACAGCTTCGATCTTGCCATTATTTATCAGCACAACGCCATTCGTAATCGGCTCACCGGTCATTGTCCAGACGGTTTCACCCTTGACTGCTATCTGGGCGTTAGTTGCGGTTGCGAATATGACAGTTAAGGCAAAGACGCTAAGGAGCAAAGACGCGAAGTTTAAGAATATTGAAAGCTTTGCGGCTTTGAGCCTTCGCGTCCTTGCGTTAAAAATTAAATTTTTCATTAGTTTCCACCTCCGAGTTCGTCGTCGTGAAAGTCGGTGTGGCCGTCGGAATCATCACCGGCTCCGACACCGCCGACCGCGGTGAGGTAATCTTTTGGGTCGCTGCGATCGAAGACCTTTTTGCCTTCCACCCAGGTTTGCAAGACGTGCGTATAAACACTCAGCGGATCGCCTGACAGAACTATAAAGTCCGCGTCCTTGCCCGCTTCGAGCGAACCGGTGCGATCCTGCAGATCGAGCATGATCGCATTCGCCATCGTCATTCCGTAAAGAGCTTTCTCGCGTGACATCCCCGCACGCACCGCCATTCCGGCGGAACGCAGAAACCAGCGTGAATCAGTAATGCTGTCGTCGGTGTGAAATCCGGTTAACGCTCCGGCTTTTTCGAGAGCCGCTCCGGTTGTTAAAGAAAGATTGATCGCTTCGAGTTTGCCGCCGGGAACGTCGATCATGATTATCGATGACGCGACTTTAGCTTTCGCGATCTCATCGGCGACCTTCCAGCCTTCGGAGACGTGCTGGAGCACAAGCCGAAAGCCGAATTCTTTTTGGAGACGGAGAGTGGTCAGGATATCGTCGTGGCGGTGCGTGTGAAAGTGGACGACCTTTTTCCCTTCGAGAACTTCGACAAGAGTTTCCATCGCCAAGTCGCGGGCAGGAAGTTTGGTTATATCCTTTCCGGCCTTCTTGATCTTGTCTCGGTATTCCTGGGCTTTGATGAACTGCTCGCGGATAAGGGCCGCGGATTTAGCACGAGTTCCAGGAAACGATCCGCCGCCTGCTCGAATCGGGTTGGTGCCATTCGCGAATTTAATGCCGCCAGCGTATTTGCCATCCTTGTCGAATATAAGAAGATCATCGATCTTGACGGCGTTATCGCGGAGTTTCAAATACAGCGTCTGCCCGCTGTCAAGGTGGCCGGAACCGGGCATCACGTTAACGGTCGTTATTCCGCCCGCCTGCGCCCGCTGCAAACTCGCCGCCCGCGCATTAATTCCATCGAGCAGCCGGACGTCGGGTTGGATGGGCGAAGAACCGTCGGCTCCCGAACCGCCGCCCGCGTGGCTATGCGAATCGACAAGGCCGGGCATAACAACTTTTCCCGCGAGGTCGATGATTTCGACATCGGACGATAAACGCACCGTTCGGGCGTCGCCGACGGCGGTGATCTTGCCGTTTTGCACGAGTAAAATGCCTTGTTCGATTGGCTGGCCGACGATGGGAATGATCCTGGCGTTGATGTACGCGGTCGGTTTGTTCTGTCCTAATACTGAATAGGCCGCGATCAAAATTGCCGCTGCGCAGAAAAAGATTTTGTTCATCAATTCGTTCCTCAAGGAGTCCTCTTTAACAAGATATGGAAAGCGGTATATATTGATAAATTGCTATGAAATGGCCTTTGTGTCAATGGCGTATGTGCGAAATCGGCGCCCGAGTAACTACCGCCTGCGTAAGCGGGTGGTAAAGCCTCACGTGAGAAAGCTTTTTCGGCCCGATCGCGTCATTCAGCCGGAGGTCGTACCACCCGCTTCCGCAGGCGGTACTGATCCAGGTAGGCTGATTGTAAATTTGGTTCCGGCCCGTTCGTTCGATTCCATCTCGATCCGTCCGCCGTGTGCGGTGACGATCCCGTAGCAAACCGCGAGGCCGAGGCCGGTACCTTTACCGGCGGGTTTCGTGGTAAAAAACGGATCGAATACGTTTTTTGCGTTCGCATCTTCAATGCCGGTTCCGCTGTCAATTATTTCAATAATAATTTCCGTCCCGATTTGAGAGGTAACGACGGAAATGTCTCCGCCTTCAGGCATTGCATCGCGGGCATTTAAGAAAAGATTCAGAAACACCTGCTGCAACTGGTCGGCGTCGGCATTAACGTGAAGCAGGTCACTTGCAAGGTCCGTGTCTATCTGAAGTCTCTGAAACGATTCATCAAATGCGGCGAAACGCAGGCTTGCTTTGATAATCAGGTTGATGTCGACAAGTGTCTTTGCCGCCGGACGGACGTGAGCGAAATCGGTCAGATCGCGGGTAACTTGAGTGATCCTGCGGATTTGCGTTGAGATCAGATCGAGATTTTCGTTGATTTCGCTGACATTTGAATTTTGCGAGCGCATCATTTGAATAAGCGACGAGATCGAGGCAAGCGGATTATTCACCTCGTGAGCGACACCGGCGGCAAGCGTTCCCATCGCGGCGAGGCGGTCGGTGCGCATAAGCTGTTCGTTCATTCGTTTCAGGCTGTCGATGTCCAACGCCATCTTGCGGCTCATGTCGTTGAACGATTCAGCGAGCAGGCCGATCTCGTCATTGCTTTTCCGCAGATCGACCTCGGTTCCGTAACCGCCGCGCGTCACCTGGACTGCCGCGACCGTTATTCTTTGCAGCGGTCTTGAGATAGTGCGGACGATCAGCAACACTAACAGAAGATTCGGCACGAGTGCGGAAGTCAGGCTGAATACTAAGTATTTACGCCACGCTTCGAAGTTCATCCCGTCCTGAAATGCCCACCATACGATTGGAATTTGAAATACCAGGAAGCTGATTATCGCAACCGATGCGATGCTCAACGCGATCTTATATGCAATCGGGAAAAGCCGGAATTGATCGAGCGCCGACTGCAGCGAGAAGAGTTTGAAATTAGAGATCGCGTAAGCGTAGATCAGCACACCTGGAAGCACGAAGATCGAGCTGAATGGGAGAAAATCGTAATTGTCGTAGAAAGGAAGTACGATATTTGCGAGCGTTTTAAGAACTCCGGTTATCGCCAGGCCCCACAGAATTGCTCCGACCTGCTGGCCTTTCTGCGTGCCTATATATTGGCGGTATTTTTGAAACAAAACGGTTGCGCCGAAAAAAAATACAAAATAGACGTAGCCGACAAACAAATAGGCGAGCGGTGCCAGATCGATGACGAAAATACCGGTTCGAAAGCCGACATCCTTCCACAGGAAACCGAAGAGTGCGGCTGGAATAAGCACGATTCCCGGAGCGAAAAGCACCGCGGCCTGCCTCTTGGGTGTTCTCACATCTTCGGGAAATATCCACGCAAAAACGGCCAGAGCGTACTGCATCAGCAGAGCAATGATAAAACTCGAAGCTGCCCACCAGCCGGCATTGATCTGTGCATCAGGGAAATTCCAGAAGATGAGATCCTTTGTTGTCCACAGAGCTAAAAATGCGATGAAAGCGGCGAAGGTTTGATTGGCTCGGCTTCTCGGATTGGCCACAAAAATGTAAAAGCCGAGGGTGACTAATAGAAATAGTGCAAATAGGTGGAGAAGCACGAGCATTGCGTAGATAGTAAAACGGAGTGGGCTGGAAATACAAAGCGGTACAAGTCGGAACAGGGAGCGATAGCGACTGGCATCTTCAAAAGTTAGAAACTAAAAGTTAAAAATGCAAACTTACCCCACCCTTCACTCTCAGTTTTTAACTATTCACTATTAAATGTCGCTATCGCCCCCGGTTCTGACTCCTACAAACCCAGAATAAGGCCGCAAATAGTGAATGTAATTCCTGAGGTTATTGGAAGGAAATGTTTTCTTTCGATCGCGTCGGCATAACTTAAATATCGGTTCAGGACCACAAATATAGGAAGTGCCACGAGGCCAACTGCTCCGCCGAATAATGCTCCGATAAATCCGCCGTAAAAGAGAATTACAGCACCACCGATCCCACCGGAAATCGCTCCCCACGACAAACCTATCAAGGGCAAAAGAGCGAACTGCGTCCATATCGAGAATTCGCGAATTTGACGTACAGAATCGGAAACGAGCTTTCCGGACAGATAGCCAGCGATTGCCGTCAGAACGTTCGCGGCCATCATTAGCCCGATCAGCCAACTACCGTCGCTATTATTTAGGCCGGAAGAAGAAAATATTGCAAATATGATCGCCGCCGGCGGAAGGCTTCCGAGCATCAGACCGAAGTAAGCGTAGGATTTTTCGGGCGAGACGGGATGAATCATTATCGCCGCTTCGAGCTCCTCCCGCTCTGATATGCTAAACCGTTTCCGCCGGGTAACCTCTGCATTTGCGACTAAAAGCTGATCGAGCCGATCATCGATAACACTATCTATGTAGCTGTCAGCCTTTCGCTTTTCGAGGCTGGCTGTATTTTGGGTAACCATAAATCCTCTCCCGACTGGTTTATCATAGGCACTTCGGATTTCCGCGTGTATGAAACTTCGAACAACTCCGCCGATGCTGCTGCGTCTTTCAATAGCTCTGCTAACTTGATGGCCGTAGGCAGCATTAGTTCATCCAAGAACGAGCATTCTTTAATGACCTTTAAAAAATCCGCACGTGCATCAATATGATGACGGAAAAGTCGTGCCCGGTTGCGTCTTTCGAAACAAATGGCAGCCAGCTGAGTGTTTTCGTGCTCAGTAATCGCGAATATTTCATGGTGAGGCGCGGCCGCGCCCATTGCCCTAGATTTTGCCAGCAGGGAAAGCCCGGTATAGCGTTCTAGTATCTCGTGAAACTCGTGAATGGAAATATGCCGTTCCGTCATTCGAAAGAGGTCGGCGACGGCGGATTGAGCATCTCGAATATCTTTGTCCATCCTCGCATCTAGATCATTCGCTCCGGCGAAATCACTACTTCCAGCGAATTTCAATATTGCTGTTATACCGAGAATCAAGAGAATCGGCAGCCAGAATAAAAAGCGGAACGCAGTCCCGGCGACGCTCCTAAAAGTCGAAGTCGGCCGTCCCTTTATAAATTGATACACCGCGAACGGTGCGCCGAAGGAAAAATAAATTATTAAAATGTCGGAAATTGTCATTGCGACTGTAATTCTGCAAGCTTTATTCCATACGCACATCGGGCTTTCACAGATCGTGTGAACATATTTCGAGACTGTAAAATAATGGATTTGATATAAAATTACGGAACTTTTGCTGGGAAGTGATCGTTAGAGGATATAAGCATAATGCGAAATTTCAGAGTAAATTTTG
>JANMSP010000358.1:0-5212 GCA_031389475.1 Pyrinomonadaceae bacterium | reverse complement strand
CCGAAGAAATGCATTCCATTCAGATTCGCTTCGGTGTCGCTGAAAACCGGTATCCAGTTTTGACCGCCGTCATTCGTGATCAAAATTCGCCCGCGCGATCCGGCCGCAACGCCAAGCTCATTATCAAAAAAGGTCAGGTCGGAAACGTCCTCACGCCCGCCCGCGGTTAGCCGCTGCCAACTGTAGCCGCCGTCATCGGTGCGAACGATTAAACCATCTTCGCCCGTTGCCCAGCCGGTGAAATTGTCCGCGAAATAAAGCGACGCGAGTTTCGGATTGGTCCGCACATTAAACGGCAGCCATGTAAATCCCCCATCGCCGGTTAGCCAGACCATACCGTTCGCGTCCGTCATCGATCCGACCTTGTCATCAGAGAAGGAGATGGCCAAAAAATCGGCCTGGCTATATGCGCTGATCCGTGTCCACGTTTCGCCCGAATCGCTGCTTCGCACGATGCAGCCGCCGCCGCCGGCTGCGATGATTTCCTTAGCCGACAAATAGGTTATGCCGCCGATCATGCCGCTGCACGGTTTCGCCGCCTTCCATTCCTGTCCGCCATCGACCGTCGTCAGTATAGTACCGTTGGCTCCCGCTGCCGATGCATTCAATACGTTAAATGCGGAGACCTTAACTAGATTTTCGCTAACGCCGGATGATTGAGGCGTCCAACTTTTGCCGGCATCCAGTGTCTTAAGAATCCGCCCGAAGGTTCCCGCCGCCCATCCTGTCCGCAGATTCGGGCCCGCGAACGTCAACCCGTAAAGATGATCCTTCGCTTCGATCTTTACCTGTTTCCAGTCGTCTCCGCCGTTGTCTGTTATCAAAATGCTGCCGCGCGTTCCGGCGATCACCGCATTATTCTTATCTCTCACGAAAACTGTCGAAAGCGTGATGTCTAAAGGCGAACTCTGCCGCTGCCAAGTAAAACCGCCGTCCTTCGTGGCAAGAATAGTGTTGTCAGCCCCCACGGCAAAACCGTTTTCCTTGTTTTTAGCAAAATGTATAGACGACAACGGATTTCCCTGCGGCGAAGGATTTTGCCAAATCCAGCCTTGAGAGTTTCTCTGGGCGAAAATCGAGGTGTAGCCGCAAAAAGGCACAAGAAGCGCAAAAAAGATGAATGAAAATTTTAATATAACTTTCCGCATTTATAGGTTCTTTTTGTGCCTTCTGTGCCTTTTCGCGGCCAGTCAAATCTCTACCACACCGATTTCTGCAACTGCCAGTTCAAGTAAAATCTCATCCACGCGGCCGAGCTCCGCGATCTTTCGGGCCATCGAATCCGCAACTTCCTGGACGATATGCCCCGAATGTCCTTTCACCCATTTCCATTCGATTTGATGTTTGGATGCGGCGAGGTCCAATTTTGCCCACCATTCGTGATTAGTTTTCCGCTTCCACGTGCCCCCCATCGTTTCCACTACATAGCGCGAATCGCTCAATAATTTCACCTTACAAGGCTCCTTGAGATTCTCCAGCCCAACTCGCGCGGCGGCAATTTCAGCCTGCTGATTGGTCGCACAGCCAAGATACTCCCCGAAACCACGCCAATGCCCGCGAAAACCCAAAACAGCACACGCCGCCGCACGGGGATTTCCCCGCCCATTTCCAAGGCTTGAGCCGTCACATACAATGGTTACTTGTTTCATAAGGAACGCCGGCATCCTGCCGGCGTGTAAAAATTCCGTCTCCGTTTCACCCTCATCGCCGGCAAGATGCCGGCGTTCCGTCATTTCCCGACCGTTATTTCATTATCCATATATCCATGAAACGTATCATCGTGCGAAATCACGAATAGCTGGTCGAAGTGCTTGATCTGGCTGATCTGCATTGCCAGGTTTTCGCGGCGTTCGGCATCCATGTTTGTGGTCGGCTCATCGAAAAATGCGATTCGGATGTCTGAAAGCTGCTTTAAAAGAGCGAGCCTGACCGATAAGGCCGCCGCCATTTGTTCGCCGCCGGACAGAGCGATAAACGGCCGGTCGTGCCCGTTTTCTTCGAGCATGATCGCGTAATCTTCCGTCCATTTCAGCGTTAATTCAGGATTGCCGCTGATCTCGCGGAACATCTGGTTGGCTTCGAGCGAGACGAAATGCACGTAGTTTCTCGCCACACGCGGGGCCGCCTCTTTCAATGTATCGCGAATAAATGTCGTCGTTTCCGCTATTTTTTCGAACCGTTCCTTTTCCTTGAATTCGCCCTGCATCGATTTACGAATCCCGACGAGAAGTTCCATTTCGGCCGCCAATTCGGCGGCACGGCGTTTTGCGGATTCGAATATCGCTCGTGTTTCGGCCTGACGGTTTTGCAGTTCGCGCAAAGCTACACGTTCCGATAGATGATGATCGCGATTGTAATCTTTGCCTGCGTTTTCGTATTCAGTTTCGACCGCAGTAAGTTTTATGCTTACTTCCTTAAGTTCGGTTTCAGCTGAAGCAAATTCCTTTTCCCGAACTTCGAGCGATTTCGCCAAGGCTTCATTTGCCAAAAAAATTCGGTGAGCTTTGTCTGTTCGATCGCGAATCTCGATGGCTTCAGTCCATTGCGAATCGAGATCTTTATACGATTCAAGCTGCTCTACCAAAATCCGCCGGTCGCTTTCAAGGCGTTCCAGGTTCTTCTCGGTTTCAGCCAAATGCTGCCGCAGTTCGATCTCGCGACGGGACTCATTTTCCAAAATCCTGATACGGCCGCGTGGATCGTCGAGTGCTTTAAGGCTTGCCTCGGCTGCCGCAAGTCCGGTTTCAGCCTTCGGCAAATTTTTAAGCTGTTTTTCCAGCTCGTCGCGTTCTTCTTTGAGCCGTTTCCCTTCTTCGCCGATTTCGCCGGCTCGCTCTCTAAGCGTGGACAATTGGGCTAAACACTTATCTGCATCGCGCGAGGTTTTTAGCGACGACGAAACTGTTACCTGTTCATTCCGCAGAACAGTGATCTGCATTTTGATCTCGCCGAATTGGCTGGAAACAAACGCCGAAAGCGTTTCGCCTTCCTTCAGATTAAGACATTTTTGCGAAAGGATCGGGCACAAGCCGTTCTGAATCTCAGTTTGAAATTTCTCGTCACGTTCGAGATTTGCCTGCAGCCGGGCCATTTCCCGCACGATCTCGGCGTCGCGTTTCTGCAAACCGTCGAAACTGCCCGCGTCTTTCGCCTTTAATTCGGCATCGGCACGCTGGGCGCTGTTCGCCCGGTAACTTTCCCGCAAACGCTCGATCTTTGCGTCCAAATTTTTGACCTGGTTCGTCGCTGCAGCTGAGTGCGCCAACGAATTTCTCAGCTTTTCGACCGCATCCTCCAATTTCTCCTGATCGGCCGCCGCTAGTTTAAGTTCCTCGATCGTCTTATGCGCCTTCAAAGCATTTTCCAGGTCACGCTGAAAATGTTTTTGATCGGCATTGACGGCGACCAATGCAGCCTCGACCTTTGCCAATTCGATCCGCAATCGGTCTCGTTCGGTACGTTCGCGTTCGAATTCTTTTAAGCGGCCGAGAATAGAAACGTGCTTTTCCGCGTCCTCTTTAACATCTTTAATGGTCGCGGCGGCGGCGCGCGCAGTTTCACGTTCGTTTTGCTTTTGACCTAGAATAAATTCCGCCCGGCTTTTTTCGGTATTTTTGTTATCGAAATTCGTTTTTAAGTCGTTGATCCTGCTTTCTTTCTCATCGAGAACCTTTACAAGCTCAAGCTTTTTTTCCGTTTCGCCGTTTAATACTTCAAGCTCGGAGCTTAACCGGCCCGACTCTGCCGCAAAATTCTGATATTCGATTTCAACGATGTCGATTCGTGCAAGCTGCCCTTCGGCCCGAGCGATCTTTTCTCGTACCTCACTTATTTTTTGGTCAAGATACCTCGAGGTCTTTAACAACTCGTCCGCACCACGCCTGTATTCTTCTACCTTCAAAAGCTTATCGAACGCTTTTTTCCGCTCCAATCCGGTTTCGAGAAAGATCGCCGTAAACGTTCCTTGCGGAACGCCGATGGCACGCCGGAAAAGCGAATCAAGGTCGGTTCCCGCCTCGACTCCGAGATGCTGCCAGAGAAAACGGCATACTTCTTCCTTTTTATCGGCTATTCTTAATTTAAGGGCCGGATCGTAAACGTAATAGCCGGTTCCGGTATCGCGATAAACAGTGTAGAGCCGTTCATCGAGGCCGCTTTCGAATGTCACTCTTGCAATTCCTTTCTTAGCGCCGCGGCGGACAAAATCGTCCTTTTTGTAGTCGAGCACATCGAAAAGCGTCCACGCGACCGCCTCGATAAGCGTGGTTTTCCCGGCACCGTTCTCACCGGAAATGGCGGTCGAGCCGCATGAAAATTCGAATGTCGAATCGGCGTGGGATTTTACATCCTGGAGCTCGATTTTCGTAATATGCATAGGAGAACGTATGAAGTTTGCTTCATTCTATTTTAGAATAGTTTCAGTCAAAGAAGAAATTAGATATTCCGGAGGTTGGACATTAGCGAAGATAAGAAGTTAAGCCGCGGATTTGCACAGATAAACGCCGACAGGAAGGAGTTTGGCTCGAGATTTTCATATCCGCGTTTATCTGTGTAAATCCGCGGCCAAATTTTTTTTATGCTTATCCAATTAATTTTATGAAAATTGAAAACGGCGAAAGCGTCATTTTGGTGCTGCACACACCGCGCGAAAAACTGCTTGGAATTTTGGATGAAGTGAATGCCGCAGGTGTGTCCGTTCGCGCAATCGATCTCGGATATTTCGATGATTGGTGTAATTCAATTGCCGGCGATGAGCCATATTTGCCGATGAGCGATTATTTTCTGCCAATGTGGCGTCTGGAAAGGATGACGCGGGATGAAGGTGCGACCGAAGGAACGTCTATGACGCAGCAATTTGAGCAGAGGACAGGAAGGAAGCTTGCTGAGTTTTAGTATCTGACAACGCTTTTAACAAGATCACCCGCGAATCAGCGCGAATGAAAGGCTAAATCATATTCGCACTGATTCGCGGGCAAAAAATTTCCTATTGCTTTTTAATCCCGATGCTTCCATTAGTCGTGGTGATATTCACGGCCGCATCGCCTCCGCCGATGGAAGCTACCACGGTTTTGCCGCCCGGAACATCGTTTTCCGTAAGAATATTCATCGGAATCTCGGAATTAAACCGCCCAAAACCATAAGACGCCTTGATCGTGCAAGACGATAAAGCTGGGATCGTCAGACGCACGGCACCGTTAGAGGTCTTGAAATT
>JANMSP010000322.1:0-2143 GCA_031389475.1 Pyrinomonadaceae bacterium | reverse complement strand
TGACATTCGTCGCGTTCTCGCGTTACTACGGCGATGTCACCGGGCAGCTTTTCGTATTTATGGTAATGAGCGTCGCCGCCGCCGAAGCCGCGGTCGGCCTCGGCATTATCATCGCGTTTTTTCGCAACCGGCTGTCGCTGGACGTAGATGACGCGAGTATTTTAAAGAATTAGATATGACCGTCGTGATTCGCCGCGCAACTCTGGAAGATGCGGAAATTGTCGCCGAATATGCAGGCAAGCTAGCGGCTGAGCACCGGGAATATAATCCGAAGCGTTTTACCTTGCTCGCCGGCCGCAAGCAAATGGCGGAATATTACGGCAGTCAGACGAACACTAACGAGGCTGCGGTTTTGGTCGCGGAATTGGATGGAAAGATCGCCGGTTTTGCGTATATTCAGTTTGAGGCGAGAAACTACGCCGCATTGCTGGAATCAGCCGTCTGGCTGCACGATATTTACGTTGACGAAGCGGCACGCGGCCACAACATCGGCGAAAAGCTTATCGAAGCATCCGCAAAAGCGGCGAAGGAATTAGGAGCCGACAAGTTAATGCTTTTGGCTGCGACTGAGAACTGGTTCGCTCAAGAATTATTCCGGCAGTCAGGATTTCATGAGACGATGGTTGAAATGATGCTGAGTTTAGATTAACCGCGATGTTAAATGCCGATTTTTTGACATTTCAGGAATTTGCGATGCACGAACCGCTTCCGTTATCGAAAATTCAATCCGCCGTCCTCGAATTTTTACAGGGGCGTGACGATGCAGTTCTGTTCGGAGCACAAGCGGTCAATGCCTACGTCAGCGAACCGCGTATGACGCAGGATGTCGATATCCTCTCGACGCGGGCGAAAAGTTTAGCCGAGGAAATTCGTGAATATTTGAGCGGGCAATTTCATATAGCGATCCGTGTGCGGGAAATCGGTGAAAAAGGTTTACGGGTCTATCAGGTCAGGAAGGAAGGAAATAGGCATTTAGTGGATATTCGTGCGGTAACCGGATTTCCAAAAACTGAAATTTTTGAACAGGTGCGGGTGCTTTCACCTGCTGACTTGATCGCAAGCAAGGTAATCTCGTTTGAAGCGCGATTTGGAAAATCTAAATCCTGGACTGATCGGCGGGACATTGCAGTTTTGCTGTTGAGGTTTCCTGATCTTAAGTTAATTGACGGTGAAGTATCAATGATTTTGAGGGATGCGCAAGCAAATATTAAAGCAATAAGTTTTTGGAACGAGATAGTAGCCCAAAATTTAGTGGCAGAAGATGACGACGATCTGAGCTTTTAGAATGACTGAAAACAATCTTTTAAGTCCGATAATTTTTGCCCCGCTGGCCGGTGCGGCGAAATAGTAGAATATTTGTATGATTTTTAACGTCACAATTGAGCGCGATGAAGACGGTATTTGGATCGTTGAATGCCCCTCGATACCTGGATGTGTCAGCCAGGGCGAAACTAAGGACGAGGCTATTGAGAACATTAAGGATGCAATAAAGCTTTGTTTGGAAGTGCGGGCGGAAAAAGGTCTGCCTTTAACGGTTGAGACTCGTCAGGTCGAGGTAGCTGCTTAATGGCGCAGCTTCCGAATTTAAGTGGGGACGACGTGGTGAAAGCTTTTGAAAAGCTTGGATGGGAGTTTTCGAGACAAAGCGGCAGTCATATGGTCATGACGTAAGACGGAGAGATGGCTTCGCTTTCCGTGCCTAAACATAAAGAAGTTGCCAAGGGAACTTTGCGAAGTCTGATACGAGCGGCCAATTTGACCACTGACGAATTTTTTAAGGCGATTTAGAAATAGTGTCTTTTTAGATAATGACTGAAAACAATCTTTTAAGTCTGATAATTTTTGCTCCGCTTGCGGGTGCCGTGATTAATTGGCTGATCGGCGGGCGGCTGAAGAACGAGGGGTTTAGCTCTTTGGTGGCTTGCGGATCGATCGCCGTTTCGACGGTCGTTGCGTTTATGATCGCGTTTGGGATCGGAACGGCTCATCCGGGCGCTCTGTCTGTGAATGGGCCGATACTCGATCATATCTGGACATGGATCGAGGTCGGCGGTTTTCGTGCAGATTTCGGTTTGGGAATGGACAGGCTTTCGGGAATTTACGCTTGTTTTATTACATTCGTCGGGCTGCTGATCCATATTTT
>JANMSP010000252.1:0-4038 GCA_031389475.1 Pyrinomonadaceae bacterium | reverse complement strand
ATGTCGCCCGCAATGCAGGTAAAGCTCCTCCGCGTGCTGCAGGAAAGAAAGGTCCGCCCGGTCGGCGCACATGATGAGCTTCCGATCGATGCCCGCGTAATCGCCGCCACCAACCGCGACCTAAAGCAAATGTCCTTGGACGGCGGATTCCGCGAGGACCTTTTTTACCGCATTTCGGTGATCCCGATTCATCTCCCGCCGCTCCGCGACCGCAGCGAGGACATATCCGAGCTTGTCACTCACTTCATCGCCAAATTCTGCCAGCAGTCCGGCCGCACCGTCGGAATTTCTCCGCGGGCGATGGATCTGCTCGAAAACTATATGTGGGGCGGCAACGTCCGCGAGCTTGAACACACGATAGAGCGCGCCGTTGCCCTGGAACGTGAAGACCAGATCCAGCCCGAACGCCTGCCGGACCACATCACCAATTACAACCCCGAACGCATCAAAGCTGAATTCGAGCTGCCCGACGAAGGCCTGAACCTCGCCGCCCATCTCGACAATCTCGAAAAAACCTACGTCCTCGAAGCCCTCCGCCTAACCGCCGGCAACCAAACAAAAGCCGCCGATCTTTTGCAGATGCAGGTACGTTCGCTAAGGCATTTGCTAGACAAACACAGCATCCGGAATTTATCCGCACAAATGCGGAGCGGGGAATGAGAGTTTATAGGGTTTTTAGGGTTAGGAGAGTTGGGAGTTAGGGATTCGGAGTTAAGAGTTCGGAGTTAAGAATAAAGAGTTAATGGCGACGTTTCGTAGATTTGAAGATATAAGAGCTTGGCAGAAGTCGCGGGAGATTACTACCGCTGTTTATCTTGCTACGGCTAATGGGTCGTTTGCAAAAGATTTTGGATTGCGAGATCAGGTTAGGCGTTCAGCGATTTCCATAATGGCAAACATCGCCGAAGGCTTCGGGCGGAAAACTAATAAAGACTTTGCAAATTTCCTCGTCATTTCTCACGCATCCGCTGCTGAAACTCAATCACACCTCTACATTGCATTGGATCTTAATTACATTTCCGCAGAAACCTTCGACCAGCTTTATCGATCGCTGGACGAAGTCTCCCGCATGACTATGACCCTCTGCCAACACCTCCGAAAAACCTCATAACTCCAAAACCCTACTGACTCCCACTAACCCTACAAACTCCCTGACAATTTTTGTCAGCCCCAAATTGCCAAATAATGTTAAACTTCCAGGCTTTTGCTCTTTCTTATAACTCTTCTCCCCAACTCTAAAAACTCCATAAACTCTACAAACACAACACTTCCTTTACTCGACACTTTCCGCCAACTCTCTGGCACGGTCCTTGTAATAACCATTGCACCTGGGAAAGGTAGAAAATAGACTTTACTCGAATAAAAACTTTAGGAGCTTGTGAATTAGAATGAAAAATCAAAAAGGTTTCTCGCTTATCGAACTTTTGATCGTTGTTGTGATCATCGGAATTATTGCCGCGATCGCTATCCCGAATCTGTTGGCTGCACGTCGTTCAGCTAATGAAGGCTCGGCCGTTTCTTCACTTCGTACCGTTCACGGTGCAAACGCAACATTTCAGGCTACAACCGGTAACGGCAATTATGCCCCGGCTCTTCTCGACGGTGCCGACTGGCCAACGGCAGGTGCCGAATTGGAGACCGCAAACTTGATCGACAGTGTAATGGCAGCCGGAACGAAGAGCGGATTTATACTTGAGTATGTTTCGTACATTACAGTTCCCGGAACTAACCCGGCATCCTTCGCTCTGACTGCCCGGCCGCTACAGGCTGTTGGTATTACCGCAACCGGAACCCGAAAGTTCGGAATCACGACTGATGGTGTCCTGGTTGGTCAGGTACTCAATGGTGCGCTTGGCGACATGGCTTTCACGGGAGACGCTGCTGCCGGAGCATCAGTAACTGGTACTTTGATCACAGTTATGGGCCAGCAGTAATCGCTCTCCATTCTTAAATGGATACAAATTAAGGGAACGATTTTGCAAAGGATCGTTCCCTTTCTCCCGTTAGGTATGCAATTATGTTTTTAGAGGTCGGCGTAAGTTTTCCGCAGTATCGGTCCTATACCGAATACATGCATTGAATCGTCGATCCGGCAACCAGCGGCTTTGCCGCTCTATTTGCGGAAAAGCTCTGCTTTTCCGTTCAATCTTAAAAATTATTTTGCGGCTATGCCGCCGCTCACGCCGCGATCAAGACCGGCGGCATAGCCGCAAGGCTCTGTTTGAAAGCTACGGAAAAGCATAGCTTTTCCGCAAATAGATGGGCGACGCCCAAAGACCGGGCAATCAGCAAAAACATCTCCACTTCCCACCACCGCGATAATGCTCAACCAAGAACTAAACCAGTTCCCCAAAAATCCTTCCCGCCTGTTCTACATCGGCCTGGCCATCGTGATGCTTTCATTTTGGCTGCCTTTTATCCCGAACTGGCTGACGTTTATTCATGTTTGGAGAGTCGAACTTTTCGCGTCCGTTTTCTTGCTGATAGTCCTTGCAGCCGCATTCTTTAAAACTAAGCAATCGGTATTCTGGTCGGCAATATCCAAAGACGAACGAAACTTCATCATCTTTCCGGTGATCGCTTTGGTTATCTGGAGCGCCGCATCGGCGATCTGGGCTCCGTCATGGAGATCCGCGATCCATCATGCGCTGGTTTGGAGCATCTATCTAATCTTTTACTTCATCGTCCGGCACCTCATAGAAAGCGGTAAAAACTATCGAAAATTATTGCTGGTGTTCGCCCTGACACTTGTTCTTTACGGCATTCCGGCGATATTGGATTATTGCGCATTCCTGTTTTTTGGCGGAGGCTCGTCGATAGGCATCAGGTTCGCGAGGTTCGGCGAGCAGGTTAATGCCCTCTCGCCGCTTGTCATGGTCGGCATTCTGCGCCTTAAAGGAAAACGCTATGTGCTGGGCGTGTCTGCACTTGCGGTCATTTGGCTTTTAGTATTTTGCAGTCTCAGCCGGATAAATATATTTCTCTTCGTTTGCGGGGCCGTTGCGGTCACCGCCTGTGTGTTTTTCATAAAACGGTTTCACAAATATCGCCGCAGAATGCTCGTTACTGTTGCGGTCTTGATTCTTGCTCCCTTACCGCTCCACGTTTTTACGCTTTTATCGGATGATGCAAATATTCCGATGCTGAGGCGGGTGAGCAACAGTGCGGGCATCAGCGACAGCAATAATTTCCGCAAATTGATGGCCACGCTTTCGATTGAAATGTTCAAAGCCCACCCGGTGATCGGCGTCGGGGCGGACAATTTCGGCATGCAGGCAAACAACTATCGCGCGGTTTACGGGGAACAGAATCCCGGGGATATAAATCTGGCTGCGGCGGAAAGCGAGATACCCGAACGCTCGCACAACGAATATCTTCAGATTATTGCGGAGCTGGGTGTTATCGGCGGGTTGATCTTTTTGTGGTTCTTGCTCGGCATAGGCCTGATGTTCTTAAGGGCTATTCGCAATCGAGTTTCCCTTATTCCGCTCGCCGCGATAACCGGCATCGGCCTATTCCTGGTCAGTTCACTGGTGAGTTCCTATTCCTTCCGTCTTGTTCAAAACGGATTCGTCTTCTTTTTCGTTCTGGCGGTCGCCTCGAAGTATCTGCTGAAGCCTGAAGAAAGTTCCGGTGAGCGTGTTGCGATCTCCGGCCTCCAATTACGCTTGGCTTGTGCTTTGGGGATTTTAGTTTGTTCGATGCTGGCCGCCTACTCAGTTCTTCGCGTAAGCAGCGTTTACTACGCTGAAAGAGCCAATCGTGTTCAGGACATCGATGAAGCGTTTCCGTTGTACGATACCGCGTTACGCCTCGACGGCGAGAATCCGAACGTTCATTTTTACCTCGGAAACCGCTTGTTCGATAAGGGCAGATTCACCGAATCCGCATCGCACCTCGAGCGTTCCATCGAAATGGGACAAGCCTCATCAACCACTTTTTCATACCTGGCCACAGCGTATCTAATGACCGGCAACACGGCCGCCGCGGAAGAAACGTTCGCCCGGGCAGTTAAACTTTATCCGCAATCGGCCTTCG
>JANMSP010000247.1:0-3418 GCA_031389475.1 Pyrinomonadaceae bacterium | reverse complement strand
CCAAACCTGACGACGTGTACGCCGTGTTCGTATATCAACATACTATCCACGCCCTAAATTTAACACGTAGCTCTATCGCTCAAATGCTATCGGTGGGGATTACAAACGAAGTCACCGAATTCCTGCGGGGGGTCGGTAAATCTAGCTCCGCTATTTCTGATGAATTACTACAACTTCTTACAAATATCGCCAAGGCCGGCCCAATCGAGGCCGAATGTGAAGGTGATACAGCAGTCGGCCGAAGCATTGAGACCGCATTAGGAATCAAAATCAATTCTAGTCGAGACCCGGACTACAAGGGGATTGAGATTAAGAGTGGACGGAGTAGTATACTGGCGAGCCGAGAGACCCGGGCAGGTTTGTTTGCTTGTGTCCCCGATTGGGATTTGAGTGCGTTGAAAAGCAGTCGCTTAATTTTGGAGAAATTTGGCTACGAGCGCGGAAATGATTTCAAATTGTACTGTACCACTTCAACTCGTCGTGCGAATTCACAAGGCTTGCAACTTGAAGTCAAAGAAGCAGAGAAATGGCTCCGCGAGTTTTGTGCAATAGAACCGGTAGAAGAAGTTTGTATTTGGAGGTTAGACAAGCTGCACAAACGCCTGATGGAAAAGCACCATGAAACTTTTTGGGTCAAAGCTAAATCCATTCGTCGTGGTACAAAGGAGTGGTTTCAATTGGAATCAGTAACGCACACGACGCGACCAAGTCTGATCCAGTTCGACCGCTTGCTGGGCGACGGTACTGTGACCATGGATCATCTTATCAAACGCAACGCTAAAGATCGTGTTTCGGAAAAGGGCCCGCTCTTTAAAATCGAACGTCCTCGAATAGGTGAATTGTTTCTCGGTGAACCTCGTCAATACTCCTTAGTGTAACAAGCATCAATTCACACGGCGATTCAGCTAAAGGTACTGAATTATTGGCTCCGAATAACTCAGAGATTGCCATTTCTTCGTCGGCTTTCTTTTCGCGTTTGATGCCGCCGATCTGGACAAGGGCTTCGCCTTTGATGCCGGCTTTTTCCATGAGCATTCATTTATGAAGCCCGCGCTCATTGCAGTCGCTAAATAAACACATTAATCGGCAGCCGAAAGCGTTCTGAGAGTTTGCGGGCTTGGGATTTGCTGATCTCGCGTTTGTTGTTGAGGACTTGGGAGACGGTGCCTTGCGAGCCGAAGATGTCGAGCATGCCGGGTTGTTTCAGGCTGTGCTCGCTGCATAGTTCGCGGAGGGATAGAGCCGGATTGGAGAAGGCGTTTCGAGTACTTAGTGCTCCTTGGACCGTGTCGTCATTTCTTCGCGGCTAAGCCGCAGTGCTGTGCGGAAAGGCTATGCCTTTCCGGTAGGGTTCTAAAAGATCTTGAGGCTGCGCCTCGACTTCTGGAGGCGCAGCCTCCAGGTATTATTGGGGACTTATCGGAAGGGCATAGCCCTTCCGCACAGCACTAGGGCATAGCCCCAAAGAACTATCCCTTAGATTCTTTAACATCTTTTCTTTAACATCATCAGCTTCTTCTCCACTTGATCTGATCGACATCAACCCTTAGCGGCTCATTTTCAAGCGGGCATCCTTTCCAAAAACGGGCGCTTGAATGAAGGTAATCTTCAGGACGTTCAACCAAACCTTCTTCAACCGGATTCCGGTGGATGTAATTCACCTTTTGCATTAGGACGGATTCGGTTTTGATCTCGAAGGTATTCGAATGATGTTCCCAAAGCGAGTGTTTATATTTGCGGTCTTTTTCTTCCGTTCGCAGTTTTACCAACGACGATTCGAAGCCGTTTTCCTTTAAATAACCCAGGACACGCCGGGCGGAAATGCCGTTGAGGTATCGAAGCACATTAGACTGATCGAGTTTCGAATCTGTAACGATATGAAAATGATCAGGCATTACAGCATAGCCAAAAATAAGAAGTCCGGCGGAGGTACGGGCCTCGTCGAGGGCTTTGCACATTACGTCTTTCATCTTGTCGGTTTGAAAAACCGGAAGCCGTTTGTGCGTGACGGAGGTTATGTAGTAAAACGGGTTGTTCTTTGAGATGGAGATCATTGCTTTAGAGTGCAAACGGGAGGCGCAGCCTCGGGAGCTAATATGGATTTGCCGGAAGGGCATAGCCCTTCCGCACAGCACTGCGGCGGAGCCGCGAAGAATGTAATGACTGTCAGAAAAGAAAAAGGCCGGTGGATGAATCATCGGTCTTACTGTCTACTGCCAAAGATTCAATACTTTGACGCCGGCTGGGGTGAAATCTTCTTCGTTTCTGGTGACTATTGTCAGATCGTGTTCGAGCGCGGTGGCGGCCATTAGGGAATCGATCACCGGAAGAATTTTGCCCTGCTTTTCCAGTTTACCTTTCATTTTGCCCCACAGGTTTGCGGTTGAGATCGTAAATGGCAGTATTCGGCGGTCGTAGCGCTCGACTATGCTGTCGAGCCATTGCTCGAGTTCGGACTTTCTATTCGACGTTTCGGTTTTTGAGATGCCTTTTTGAATCTCGCCGATAGCGAGGACGCTGATATAAAGAGATTCGTCATCCTGAGCGTCAAACCATTCCAAAATTCGCGGATCGGATCGCTTTTTCAGAAATTCCGACAGCAAACAGGTGTCAAGGAGATAGTTCATCGTCTATTCCTCGGAAAAGTCTATGGTCGGACGCCCCATATCTCTATCTCTTGTAAGATCAAGCTCGATACCATATTTGCGGGCCGGGTTATTGAGCATTAGCTCGCTCAGGGACTGTTTTTTTGCGGTGAGCCGCTTGTATTCGCTATAGGAAATAACCACAGCCGTTGCCGTGCCGTTTTTGGTAATGAGTTGCGGTTCGCCATTCGCGGCGGATGCGACTAATTCGCTGAATTTATTTTTACCTTCGAAAACCGATACTTGTTTCATTCCACGCACCTCAATATGGCTAGTCTAGCCATAATGTACCAGAAGCGGGATCGAAAATCCACTAAAAAAGATAGTGTCTTTATTGCGGGAGGCCGGACGATATTTTGACAGTGCTTTTTCTTCTTAGTCTGGCTTAGCGTCCCTTCGCGGATTTGCGTGAAACCTCTTTCCTTTCACGCAAAGCCGCAAATCAAAGCCGCGAAGAACGCAAAGAAAACCAAAAAAAGACCGGCGGAATTAACCACCGGCCTGTAATTATTAGAATCCGGCCGCCATCGTTCCGGCTCTGACAACTATTCAGCAATTGCCATTTCTTTGTCTTTCTTTTCGCGTTTGATGCCGCCGATCTGGACAAGGGCTTCACCTTTGATGCCGGCTTTTTCCATGACCATTTCGTTGTAGAGCTTGCGCATCATCTGCATTTCTTCGGCTGCCGTCTTCGGGCCTTCCATGTCGGGCTTGTTCGGACGGCTGAGATCGACTTCGTTCAGGTTGAGGCTGTGCGAAGCATCGCCCAATTC
>JANMSP010000232.1:0-4416 GCA_031389475.1 Pyrinomonadaceae bacterium | reverse complement strand
GATCAGCCCGCGATTTTCCTCGGCGATGTTATTGAGGATCGGCGGTAGGCCAAGCTCTGCAAAGGGCTTGATCGTGTCTGAAATGACGCGGGCGACGATGCCGATCGAGTTTCGCTGCTGAAAAATATTGACGCGAAAACGGCCCAGGCCCGCGACGCCGTAGCCGATATCGACCTCGTATATCTCTTTAAAATGCTGTTTCTGACGGTTCGACATCATCGAGAACGCCATTTCGAGCGTCTCGTCCTGCGTCATACGGCTAACGCCCGAAAGCGGCTTTAGCTCGCCCGTAACGCGAATCACGGGAAAAGATCCCGCACGCAGATGCAGGTCGGATGCGCCAAAGCTCAACGCCATTCGCAAAAGATCGTCAATTCTTGTAGCCATACACAAAGGGAGTTCGAAAATTAGCAGTTTTGCTTCAGATGGTATCCGGCAGAGAGGCCGGATGTTCAAAAACTCCTTAAAGTTTAACGTCTATCTGACGCTTAGGTCAATGATTTTATAAAGGGTGTGCCGCCGGGATAGCGGAAGCCCGCGCGGGAGCAAGGGCGTAACAGCCAACTTGAGAGTTACGCCCTTGCTAACACGCGGGCTTCCGCATTTTGCTTTGGTATACGCTCTCTCCGAAAACCTTGACAAAAGCACAAATTTTCGTATACTTCACAACACCAAGTCTTTTATTTCGTTAAAACAGAAATTGAGTTAATTGCCGAACCGGACGACAGGCCGTTTCGAAAACCGCGAATCCTCCCCTGATCCGCCTATTCGATCCCATACATGCCGAGGCCCGGATGCAATACGGTGATCGACCGTTGTGGCCTGTCAGATATTTGTGGCTAAGCACTGCTTCAACATCCCGCACCCTATGGCGGACCTTAATTTGTTTTCGAAATACTTTGCGATACGCGAAGCTGTAGGGAACTGTTTTTCGTACCTTTTATAGTGGGCATTTTAACCAAAAGTATAAGATGAAAAAGAACTAAAGGGTAGGAATTCACCCACCCTTTATTAATTGGAAATTGTCATTGGAGAGCTATAAAGTTCAGGTTTGAAAAACTTTCTTCGTAAATAAGTAAGTCCTCAAAGTTAAAACCTGTTGCTTGACAAAAAACGTGATAGTGAAAACCAGGTTCCTCGGTATAATTTATTTCAACAGAGTAATTTCCATTTGAATCGCTTACTGCGGCGTACGAATTGTAGGGCGGTGATGATCCATGAGGCGAGAATAAGATCAAGGCACCCGGAATAGGAGTTACATAATTTGCGTCCGAATTAACTGGACCGTTTGGATCATGAAAACCAACTTTGCCTTCAACCCGAAAACTGCCTCTTGGTGATCCGGCTTGAATCAATGTAGACAGGCCGAATAACAGTAGTGCTATTGCAATAACTTTCTTTTACATATTTTCTCCTGCGTCGAAATACTTTTTTTGCCGAATTTGCGGAAGTGCGAAGTTAATTTTTTTACACCAAGGTTCCGTCATGCGTCAGAAAAATTTCTGATACTTGAAAAACTTATTAATTTTAGCTTCTCGGCACTTAAGCATAAACAAAATGCATGAAAGATTCAACAAGAAAAACCACTGTTGGTAAAGTTTAATCATTTGAAATTTTAGCTTACATGAAACTGCAGAAGTTATAAACGGAAACAAAAAGTCATAGAATGCTTTACGAAAAAGCAAAAACCATTTCTCGCATCAGCTGTTAATCATGAATGCGGATATTTTTAGGTAGTAACAATCTTTAGGAGGATGTATGAATCGTTTGAAATTCTTAGTAATGTTAGCCTTTGTGCTGACGTTTTCAATTATTGTGGTGAAAGCTCAAGATGTAGCTCCGACCGCTGCCGACCGGATCGATTTGAAACAATCGGAGAAAATCGTTACCAAAGACGCCGAACGATTCAAGGTGAATGCTTCTGATTCGCCAAATCTTGTTTCTGCGACATCTTACCCATTCACATCGGCGACGGGTGTTCCACTCGAAGATATGTCTTCCGGAACGACCCAACTTGTCGCAGCCGGGTTAGACGATACTGCATCAGCGGTTACTAACATCGGGTTCGATTTTTGGTATGATGGCGTTCGGTTTAATCAATTCTCCGTGAACGCCAACGGGGTTGCCCGGTTGGGCGGAACTGCGGTATCTGCTGCTTTTGATAACGGCACCGGTTTCGCCACCACAACAAATGCACCGAAAATCGCTCCCTATTTCGACGATCTTTGGATCGGCACAAACGGAAAAGTTCACTTTAAGGTCACCGGAAGTCCGGGGAGCCGCAAGATCATCGTGGAATGGAACAATATGACCATTCCGCGTCAGGCCGCCGCTGCTACTGGGGCCGGAACATTTCAGTTGTGGCTTTTTGAATCGACTCATTCATCGAGTCCCGGTGTCATTCAGTTCGTGTACGGCAACGGCATGGTAGCAAATGCGGCCAACGCAGGTTATACGATAGGCCTTCAGTCAGGAGCCGCTACAAATTTAGCAAGCGTTACGACCTCGACAAACGCTGTTTCTTATACCGCCGCAAACAACATCCAGACCGATGCGATCACGGCCGGACAAAGCTACATTTTTACACCGAATATTCCAACGGCACCGACCGCGGGAGCAGTGACCGGAATTACTGCGGTAGGGTTGACCCTGAATTGGACGGATAACGCCTCGAACGAAGCCGGTTATGCGATATATCGTTCATTAGATAATGTTAACTTTGCTTTTCAGGCTCAAGTTGCAGCGGGAGCCGTTTCATATACCGACAGTCTTTTAAACCCCAGCACACAGTATTTTTATCAGGTGTATGCAGTTACCGAAGGTGCTCTCAGCACCGGCGCGGCATTTAATGCGACCACGCTTGCTATCGGTAACGATACTTGTGCCGGAGCGGGCGGTAATTGGGATACTCCGGCAACCTGGACCGACGGAACAGTCCCGAGTGGCAGCGATAATGTTACTCTGGGGTCAGGATGTACGGTCACTGTCAACGTGGCAAATGCCGCGGCGTTCAATGTGACGATCGACAATGGCGGTACACTTCAATCTCCGACGAGCGGAGCGGTACTTACAAATAACCTGACCGTCAGTGGCAATATAACAAACAACGGCATTCTTGATTTCAGCACAAACGGGGAAACTTCGGCGGCGATCCTGACGTTCGGTGCCGGAGCGGCTAATGTTACCTTTGGCGGATCAGGGGCAACGACCGATGTAAGATCAGTCGTGGTCGCAAAAGGATCTCAATCGGTAGCCGTTGAATTAAATCCGGCGAACTTTACAGTTCAGGGCGTTAATACCAATGCCGCCGGGTATCTTACCGTCACCAGCGGCACATTCAAGATCAGCGGCACATTCACCCTAACGAATCGCACATTTGTCGGGCCAACGTATGTGATTCCGCTTGTAGGCGGACTTTGGTTGAACAATCCGAACTATACCGTCGCGGCAACCGCGTCGAGCACTACGACAAGTAATAATGGTTTGTTCCGCCTGACACAGGGAACATATAACATCGGTCTGACAGGTGCAGACGGACTCGGCGGCGGTACGGGCGCAACATTCGTCGTGGAAGGCGGAACGATCAATGCGACCCGCATGGATCCGCAAAACGCGGTCACGTGGACTCAAACTGCCGGAACGATCAACATAGGCGGAGTTGCTGCCAACACACGCACTAATTTCGGTGCATTCGAACTGTTCTCGACGGCCTCCATCTTTAATATGAGCGGAGGTACCGTAAATTTAATCAACGCAACCGTCGCTGCGGCGCCGATTGACTATAACGTTCGGTCAACGGTCGTAAACTTTACAGGAGGCGTATTGAATGTAGGCACGGCGACGACTGCGACAAACTTCAATTTCAGACTTCGCGGCAACACGCCGAATCTGGTTATCGACAATACGGGTACTCCGAAAATCGCAACATTTACGGCACAAACATTGATTAGAGGCAATGTCACGGTCAATACCGGAACAACCTTTGCCATCAATGGGTTTCTGGTGGCCCCGTTCGGAGCGGGTGCAACCAGCTTTATCAATAACGGTTCAGTGACCGGAAATGTCGCGGCCAGCCGCCTCTATTTCGGAAATACAAATCCTCTAACTGTAACGGGAGGCGGAACTTTCGGCGTAACGGGCACGCCGATGCTGTCGGTTGATTTCGATGCGGCTGGCGGCGTGACGCTTAACCAGGCGAATCAAATGATAACTCTTCGAACGATCTTGTTCACGGGCCATGTCACCAATTCGAGCAAGATTACACTTGGCGATGGCGGTACAACTTCGGGAACAGTTCAGATCGGTAATACGACAACGCCGACGAATGCCGGGAATTTCGATTCTGCTTTTACCTTCAATCTGGGTACAGGTGGGCAAAACCTCACTTATCTGAGAACGGCAAACTCACGTGCGACC
>JANMSP010000164.1:0-5566 GCA_031389475.1 Pyrinomonadaceae bacterium | reverse complement strand
CAGCTAAAGCAGACGGCAATTCATAGCATCAAAGACCTAATCAGTTACTAAAATTCATCAAATAACCGACAAATTCGTTTATCCATTCTTTTCGCCTAATTTTCTAACTTCCTCAATCCATTGTTTTCTCGTTCTATCATCTGACGATTTGATGGGTGCGAAAGAAGTTATCTTAATCGGTTTTATTCCGCAAAATCCTAAAATTCCTTTTTTCATCGAATTGTGTCCGGGGCTTCTGAAAATCAGCCAATAATACCATTTGGGCGTATCCATAGTTACAATAACTCTGGCTGATTTGCCTTTTAACAATCCGTCCCACAGCGAAGAATTATCTCGATATTTGAAGGCAAAATTCGGCAGAAAAACCCTGTCAATAAATCCTTTTAACAGAGCGGGATAAGTTCCCCACCAATTTGGATAGACAAACACCAAGTGGTCGGCATCCAATATATCCGTCTGTGCTTGTACTAAATCAGGCTCTAATTCACTTACTTTTCTATATCCGAAAGTCAAAATCGGATTGAAGTCTAAATCAACCAGATTGATTAGTTTGCAATCTGCTCCGCTCGATTCCGCCCCTTTTTTGTAACTTTCCGCCAAAGCAAAACAAAGACTTTCTTTGTCAGGATGACCGTTAATAATTAGTGTTTTTTTCATTTCATTTATTTTGATTTGCCGTCGTATTCATCAGATAACCGCCCAAACCCGTTAGCCACAACACAAGCGGATAAACCAACCAACGCTCCGTGCCACCCGGACCGATCAAAGAAAAAATAATATTAGGAATAAATAACACGGCAACCCACGTTGCCAATGAAATCGAACCGAATAAAATTCCAACGTATTTGAAAGGTGCTGAAACAATTTTAAAAGCTAAAATAGCTGCCAATCCGCCGGTTGAAAATATCAGCATTGCGAACATTCCGTGATATGGAACTTTTTCACCCGAAAAGATTCCAATGCCGACCAAACCCAAACCAAACAAACTCAGCGGAATGCTAACGAGCAGTTTTTTGAAATATCTATGCTGAAAAAATGTCGCCGTCAAAGTCAAAATCCCTGCAAATAGCATCGCCATATTAAAAATTGTGGCAGAAGGCTGATAGATAATGCTGTTCGGCGGTTTTGTCGCACCAAGATCACTTATTTCGCTGCTGAAAGTTGTATAACCCGTGCCGGATGGATACAACGCTTCGGCGGTGATGATGCCCATTAAAGCAATTGAACCGGCGAGAAAAAGTAGTATTCCAGAAAGTTTTAGATTATTCATAAAAAATTATTTCGATTGATTTATTAAAAGCTTCGGCTTTTGTCATCCGTTAAAAATTAACAGTAAAAGAAACTTAATCTGCAGAGGAGTTTTTATGTCCGAACAAACCATTCAACCGGCCGCCTCAGTGAAACCGGTTCGGGATAATTTTTCAAATAACCCGTTCGCAAAATAAACTGAATATTTTCGCTGATTCCTATTGATTGATTGAGTGTTTCTCTCGTTGCTGGCTCTTCCAATATCTGTGTCATCGGATGAATGGCGATGTTCTTTTCCCGCACTTTCAGGAAAAGTCTCTGCATTCGCCCGCCGGTTTCGAGCAGTGTTGCCACCGTTTCGTCCCGGCTGGTAACTAAAATCCAACCCGCCGATTCCGACACTTCCCTTACAACTAAATCAATACTTCGCTCTCTAAAATCGGTTTTCATCACACTATCTTTGCCATAAAAATTCCGCACCACGAAGCCGGAAATTCCTTCTATTTCCATGCTTGCCGTGGTCAGCCCGTCACGATATGTCGCGGCTTCTTTGCTCGAGAATCTAATCCATTCGGACAATTCCCGCTGTGCCGGATCGCGATAGGTCTGAAGGCGATTTGCTTCGATGGTTTGTTCGTTGATGTATCGACTTTCTTTTCCGGCAGCGGGAAGATACTGAATGAACTCACGTTCTGAATTTGCTAGGAATTCGAGATCTTCTTTTTTCAATAAATCACCTAAAAAATTTGAACGGACTGTCCTGCGGTTTCGAATCTGTGAGGTGTCAAATGAATTCTTCGAGGTTTGTTTGATAAGTTTTACTTCCACTACGCGTTCATCCTGATTAGTCGCGGCTAGCAAATCCCAATCGCAGTCGTAGCCAAAAGAGCCGGCGGCGTAATCCAGATTTTGAATGAAAGCGCCGATGGATAGAATTGTTTCTCGTTGAGTCGGGTCGACGGCAGGCAGCCATTTGCTCTTGTCGTTACCGATAATCCAGTGATACGGTTGTAGATACTGGATAAACCAAGGCTGCGTATTGTGACCGCTTGGGGCAAGCGAGGCTAGAAGGAGAATCTCTTTTTCGTCCGGGTAAACATTTACCTTGCCATCGCCTCCCGGTTCTATATCCGACCTTAAAAGATTACTTTTATCGCTCAACGAATATGATATTGCGCCGGCTGCGACCATGCTCCCGCTGGCGATTCCAATGAATTTTCTTCTGTTCATATATGAACGTCCTTGTATCTAGAGACTTCGGTAAAAGTGCAATAATCTCATTGCAATCCGCATTCCTTGCCTTCTCAAGTATTTTAGGTTGCAGCCGTGCAGGCAAACAGTTGAAAAGTTTCGTAGTCGCGAAACCCCCTTTTTTATTGGTTGAAAGGTACTTTGCTATTTGACCGGATCGCTCACCTTAAAATTTATGCAGCATGGCCTGTGCTTGTTCTTTAGTTATAAACTTTAAGAACCTGTATGCAACCTGAATAATCAACCTAAATGTCAACAAAACCCAATAAAACCGAGGCAGCGAAACTCAAAGAACCTAGTTTAGCAAATGAACCTTCCCGCAATTCACCGTTGCTTGCTCCGCACGCTTATTCGGCACGGCAAATTACGAATTTACTTGATGTTGACGCCGAACAAGGGTTGTCAAACGAAGAGGCCGCAGCGAGGCTCCTCCGTAATGGAACAAATACGCTGGCGACCGATAGCGGACGCAAGTGGTGGCAAATTCTGCTTGGACAATTTGCGAGTATTGTCGTGTGGCTGTTGGCGTTTGCGGCGGTTGTCGCGTGGTTCACTGAAAGTCATCTAGAAGCGGTGGCAATTCTAACCGTGCTGCTTATTAATGCCCTGATCGGATTTGCAATTGAATGGCAGGCTGGGCGTACGCTCGATGCTTTGCGAAAAGCAACGCATACATTTGCGCGTGTCCGACGCGGGCGGAGCGAACAAGTCATTGATGCTACCGAGCTCGTCTCCGGCGACATTATTATTTTGACGGCCGGTGACCGCGTTCCGGCTGATTCGCTGATAATGGAAGCAGCCAATTTATACGCTGACGAATCCACCTTGACGGGCGAAAGCATACCGGTTGAAAAATTGATTGCTCCAGGCGAAATTTCCGCGCCGCTCGCCGAACGCCCTTCAATGCTTTTCTTAGGAACCAATATCGTTCGCGGACGCGCTCTCGCGGTGGTGACGGCAACAGCGGGAAAAACCGAAATGGGCCGCATCGGTCAGTTAATCAATCAATCGGAAACCGGACAAACGCCGCTGGAGCGAAAACTACAGGAGTTAGGCAAGTGGCTAGTCTATGTCGTCTTGGGCGTGGCCGCCGCCGTGATGCTGGCAGGTTTCCTGCGCGGCTACGGTTGGTGGCTGATGCTCGAGGTTTCGGTCAGTCTGGCGGTCGCCGCAGTTCCGGAAGGACTTCCCACCGTGACAACCCTGATCTTAGCTCTCGGAGTTTTGCGGATGGCTCGCCGCAACGCAATTGTCCGAAAACTTGCGGCGGTCGAAACGCTCGGCAGCACAACGGTTATTTGTACGGATAAAACCGGAACGCTGACCGAAAACCGAATGACAGTGCAGGAATACCAAATGGCAAACGGGCAGGTTATTCAAATTCCCGCGGACACTAAAACAACCGTGCCGGATGAAAATCTTCAGCGGCTTTTGCGCGTCAGCGTCTTGTGTAACGAGGCTTCGTTTGACTCAAACAACGCCGACGAAAAACAACCTATCGGCGATCCGACCGAAACCGCACTGCTCGTTGCGGCGGATAGATTTGGCTTAAACGTCCAAACCGAACGCTCACACTATACAAAATTGTTCGAGATGCCGTTCGATGCCGCCACCAAACGGATGGTAACCGTTTTCAAAGGCGAGGACGGAAAACAATTTGCGGCGATGAAAGGTGCGCCCGGTGTGCTGCTCGATGTTTGCAGCAGCTATCTTGGCGGTGACGGAAAAATCAGCCCGCTCGACGAACTAACACGACGCCACTTCTTAAAGATCAACGATGCGATGGCGAGCCGTGCACTACGCGTTCTCGCTTTTGCCGAAAAACCATTGAACGGCGACTTTGATTTCAATTCAAATGATGAAGTTAGAGCAAATGACGAAACTAGGGACGGTTACATTTTTTTAGGCTTCACCGGAATGATCGATCCGCTTCGCGAAGGCGTGATAGAAGCCGTCCGGGCAGCTCAGCAAGCCGGAATTCGCGTCGTGATGCTGACTGGTGACCAGATAAATACGGCCCGAGCTATCGCACAGGAGCTTCATTTAAGTGAGGGCGCGGATATTTTCGCACTGCATTCTGACGATCTGGCAGATTCCGACAGCGAACAAATCGCTCAAATGGCGCGTCAAGCCCACGTTTTTGCCCGCGTCACCCCGGAAGACAAACTCCGCATCGTCGAGGCTTTGCAGAAAGCCGGTGAAATCGTCGCGGTGACGGGCGACGGCGTGAATGATGCGCCCGCGTTAAAACGAGCAGACATCGGAATCGCAATGGGAATGCGCGGAACGGAAGTGGCGAAAGAAGCCGCCGATATTGTTCTAACCGATGATAACTTTTCGACAATCGTTAGGGCCGTCGAAGGCGGACGGGTGATCTATACCAACATCACTAAATTTGTTCATTTGATGTTTTCGAAGAATCTCGGTCAGATCATTGTTATTTTCGTTCCCATCGCCGCGGGATTTCCCTTGCCGCTGCTCCCCTTGCAGATTCTTTGGGTAAATGTCGTCACCGATATTTTTCCGGCTCTGGCTCTTGCCGTCGAGCCGCCTTCGCCTGAAACAATGATGCGCCGCCCGCAGCAGCAGGAAAGCTTATTATCCGCACCCTTTCTATTCTTGATCTCCTGGCAGGGAACGATGTTAGCCGTCGTCACAATCGCTGCTTATTTTTGGGCTTTACAGACTTACGGCGAAGGATCTCACGCACGTACGGTCGCTCTTTTGTCAGTCGTAGGTGGACAGTTCGGACATCTTTTTAATTGCCGCTCAAGATCCCGCTCGGCGTTTGAGGGATTTTTTCGTAACCCTTATATTTTCGTCGCTTCGGCAATTGTCATCGGACTGCAATTGCTCGCCGTCTATTTCGCTCCGCTGGCAAAAATTCTCGATACCGTGCCGCCGAATAAAATTGATTGCCTGGTGGTTATTGGCTCAATAATTACGCCCGTTATCATCGTTGAAATGACAAAAGCATATTCCCGTTTCAGGTCGGCAAATTAACCTTTTTGTTGCTAAAAGAAAAGGATGCTTCCCATCGCCGGCTTGTCTTCTTGTTATCTCTGCG
>JANMSP010000130.1:0-1922 GCA_031389475.1 Pyrinomonadaceae bacterium | reverse complement strand
ACGCAAATCGCCGCTTCCGACATTGGCGAATTTATGGCGGTTAAGATAAATGTTCACGCCCTTCCAAAAAGCTGCATTTCCTATTTCTTCGCGCAGCATGTGGATAACGACGCCGCCTTTGTTATACGTCGTAGCTGGACGGTCGAAAAGCTTGTCCACATTGCCCGCGTTTAGATTAAAGAGGCCGTTACGTTCTTTGTTCACCGAGTCATCGGCAAGAAAGATTCCCGCGTCAGATTTAATTTTCCTGATGTAGGAATCGCGGCCGTACATCTTTTCCCTGAACGCAGCCTCCATAAAAGTCGCGAAACCTTCATTCAGCCAAAGCTCGGCCCAGTTTCTGCACGTAACCAGGTTCCCGAACCAAGAGTGCGCCGCCTCGTGTGAAACCAAATCTTCTACACCCGCTTTGTAAAGATCGTTGTTCGCAGCAAGTATCTCGGTATCGGCCATCGTCGTGGCGGTTATATTCTCCATCCCGCCGAAGGCGAAGCCGGACACGACGGTTTGATCGTATTTGTTAAACGGATAACTCACACCGGTCAATTCTTCGAAAATCCTTAACATATCGGCGGTTTTCCCGTAAGCAGGTTTGACGATAGCTTGGGTTCCCGGATAAACGTAGTAGCCGAGTTCGATGTCCTTGTAGGTGCCGGCGACGCGGCTATATTTGCCGACGACAAACGATGTCAGATAAGTGGAATGCGGCACCGGCATTTTGAAGTGAAACGTCGCGGTCCCGTCCGGATTATTCTTTTGATCGATCAGTTCGCCGTTAGCGATAACGGTTTCGCCATTTTGAACGGTGATGATCTCCTCGGATGTTGCCTTGTCGCTGGGAAAATCGAACGAAGGGAACCAGTGATGGGCTTCGTCAGGTTGGCCTTGTGTCCAGATCTGCGCTGAATTTATAACCCTGCCATTTTCCTTTCTTTCATCGATAAAATAAACGCCTTTTCTCGGCGTCGCGGAATATTTGAAGCGGAGTGAAATAAGATCGGCGGGCGAATAAGATTTGTCGAGCGTGACCAAAACCTTTTCGCCCTTCGTTTTATACTTTAAGACCTTACCGCCGTTTTCGTTGGTGACGGATTCGAACGAAAGACCGGCGGCGTCCAGCTCAACAACGTTAATTCCTTTTTTTAAAAGCTTAAGCTGCACGGTCGTGTCGCCGAAAACTTTTTTATCCGCCCGGTCGAAGCTGACGCGGAGAATGTAATGCTGCACGTCGTAAGTTTGCGGGCGGTTGAAATCCGGACGGGAAGACTGACCAGAAACCACAAAAAATGCGGCCAGCAATGTTGCTGCCGCAAAGAAAAATGTTCTGATACAAACTTTCATATTTAGATCGTTGAAAAAGGTCATGACTGGAACGCAGGCGACTTCGTCAGCATGAGCGTCGGCTCGATGCGAACTGGCCAACAGCGGCAAAATTCCTTTTGGCAAATCTTAACGCATCGCGGACTCCGCGTGGCAAGCAAGGTGCCTGCGTTCCCGATTACAAATGCTTGGCGAACCAATCGAGCACATTCCTGTACCAGAATTCTGAATTCTGCGGCTTTAGTATCCAATGGCCTTCGTCGGGAAAGACGATAAGTTTTGACTCCACATTCTTTAACTGTAGGGTCGTAAATAATTGAAGGCTCTGATCGACGGGAACGCGATAATCCAGTTCTCCGGCGGTCACGAGGGTCGGCGTGTTGAATTTGGCGGCGTGTTTATGCGGCGACCATTTATTATAATTCACCGGGTTTTCCCACGGCATTCCCTTGAACTCCCAGTTCGTAAACCAGATCTCTTCCGTGGATGCCGCCATGCTCTCAAGATTATAAACGCCCGCGTGCGAAACAAGAGTTTTGTATTTGAAACGCGGATCGTTGTTGTGGCCCAGGATCCAATCGACCATATATCCGCCGTAGCTC
>JANMSP010000111.1:0-7166 GCA_031389475.1 Pyrinomonadaceae bacterium | reverse complement strand
AAGCTAGCGTCTCTACGAACCTTTTTTCAGTTTTTGGTACGCGAAGGCGTTGTCGAAACAAATCCGGCAAAACTGGTTGCGACACCGAAAATAGAGCGGAAATTGCCCAATCATCTTTCGATGGAAGACGCCGTCCGGTTTATCGAAACGCCCGATCTCAACACCGATCTTGGCAAACGCGACCGCGCGATCATCGAATTTCTATACGCGACAGGCATCCGCGTTGGAGAATTGGTCAGCGTTAATCTGAAGGACATCGACTTTCGCGAAAAGCTCGTTCGCGTCACCGGCAAACGCAAAAAGCAGCGGATCGTGCCGTTCGGCGAACCTTCGCTCCAGGCTTTAATGCACTACTTGAGCGAAACGAGGCCGATCTTTTTGAATAATTGCCCGCCCGCAACCCGCGATGCGAACGCCGTTTTTCTAAATTACCAGGGCACCCGAATAACAACACGCAGCATCGGCCGGATGATCGACAAATACATTAAACGCTGTGCCGACATCCACGACATCTCCCCGCACAGCCTTCGCCATTCATTCGCCACGCACCTGCTGGATCAAGGCGCAGATCTGCGTGATATTCAAGAATTGTTGGGACACGCTTTATTGTCAACGACGCAAATCTACACGCAAGTCTCTATGGAAAAAATGATCGAAGTTTACGACCGCTCGCATCCAAAGGCATAATGCCGGAACGACGGAACGCAGGCTGCCAGCCTGCTATGAGTGCGAAGCACGAACAAAAGATTTATGCCGAAAGCGGAGTTGCAGGCTGGCAGCCTGCGTTCCGACGGTTGCTCGATTTAATTTTTTTGACGTATCATTTACTCAATTCTTTCCCGTCTCTAAAACATATGAAAAAGATCACTTGGCTTTTTATTACAATTCTTGCCGTTACTTCGGCTGCAATAGCTCAAGATAAACTGCTGACGCTTGATGAGATTTTCAGCACCGATGCGAAGGTCCGCGTTAATTTTGCCGGTTCTCCGACGCGGCTGCAGTGGGCGAATGACGGGCGTTCGTTCAAGATGATGCAGGACGGGAAGCTGATGCGGGTTGATCCGGTTACCGGGCAGACGTCACCGTTTTTCAATAGCTCGCGATTTGTGTCGGCGCTTGAGAAAGCGGGAGTAAAGGCGGACGAAGCTCAGCGGATGGCGAATTCGGGAGCTCTGCAGTTCAACAATGCCGACAACGCGATACTCGTCAATCATTTGAATGACGTCTGGCATTACAACGCCGAGTCCGGCAATCTGAAACGCCTGACCAACAATAAGGAAGAAGAGATCGAAGCCGATTTCAGCCCGGACGGCCGCTGGGTGAGCTTTGTTCGCGGGAATAATTTGTACGCCGTCGATATCGCGACTGGTAAGGAGAAGCAACTGACGCGTGACGGTGCGGAAAAGATCCATAACGGCCACCTCGTTTGGGTTTATGAGGAAGAGCTTTACGGACGCGGCAACCAGCGCGGTTATTGGTGGTCGCCGGATTCAAAATACATCGCTTTTCTGCGGCTCGACGATTCGCCCGTGCCGTCATTCGTGCTTACGAACGACGTCGTTACCAGCCAGATCATCGAGAACACGAATTACCCAAAGGCCGGCGATCCGAACCCGCTGGTGAAACTCGGGATAGCGGAGATCGAGAAAAGCACGCTGATTCCCGGGCTGGGCAAAATCCCTGGTGTCGGCCGCAGACTGCCCGAAAGCGTCAGGCGTTTGGGCGATCCTGTAAAGTTCGTCGATCTCGCCAAATACAAGCCAGAAGACCTGCTCATCGCCCGCGTCGCCTGGCGGCCGGACAGCCGTGCCGTGGTTTTTCAGGCGCTCAACCGCGAGCAAACCTACCTTGATCTAAACGCCGCGACGCTCGACGGCAAAACCGAAAATCTCTTCCGCGAAGAAACTCCCGCCTGGGTTGAGGTCAACAGCAATCCCGTCTTTCTCAAAGACGCCACGTCGCTCTGGGAATCCGAGCGCAGCGGCTTCAAACACCTTTATCACTATGACAACCGCGGCAAGCTGATCAAGCAGTTGACCGACGGTAAATGGGAAGTCCGCACAGTTTACGGCATCGACGAGGCAACCGGCTGGATCTATTTCTCTGGCACAAAGGAAACGTCCATCGCCGAAAATATCTACCGCGTAAAGCTCACCGGCGGCGACGTCCAGCGGCTTTCCCAAGGCCCGGGCACGCATTCCGCGATGTTCAATTCGACCTTCACGCACTACGTCGAAACCTGGAGCGACCTCGGCACGCCGCCGCAGGTTCGCCTGTTCAGAGCCGACGGCACGCTCGAAAAGGTAATAAACGAAAACAAGGCCGACACGCTCGCCGAATATAAAATCAGTAAGGTCGAGTATTCCAAGGTTAAACTCGCCGACGGCTTCGAAATGGAAGCTGCGATGATCAAGCCGCCCGATTTCGATCCGGCAAAAAAATATCCGGTGTTGATCTACACCTACGCCGGCCCGCATTCGCAATCGGTCGTCGACCGCTGGGGCGGCGCCCGTTATTTATGGCATCAGATGATGGCCCAAAAAGGCTATATCATATGGGTTTGCGACAACCGCAGCGCCAGCGGCAAAGGCCAGGAATCCGTCTGGCCAAGCTACAAAAACTTCATGGTCCGCGAGCTCGCCGACATCGAAACAGGCGTCAATTACCTAAAATCGCAGCCCTACGTCGATAGCGAACGCATCGGCATTTGGGGCTGGAGCTTCGGCGGGATGATGACAAGCTACGCGCTCACGCACAGCAAAAATTTCAAAATGGGCATCGCCGGCGGCACCGTCTCCGATTGGCGCCTCTACGATTCGATCTACACCGAACGCTACATGCTCACGCCGCAAAACAACCCGGCCGGCTACGACGCCACGTCCGTCCTCAAAGCCGCCAAAAACCTCTCCGGCAAACTCCTGCTGATCCACGGCCAAATGGACGACAACGTTCACATGCAAAACACCACCCAGCTCATCTTCGAACTCCAAAAGGCCAACAAACAGTTCGACCTGATGATCTACCCAACCCAACGCCACGGCATCTCAAACCCGGCCCAAGTCCGCCACTGGTACTCCATGATGACCGATTATGTATTGAGAAATCTGTAATTCAATCCGATTGCAGAAGCCCGCACGTCAGTAAGGGCGTTGAGGCGGTGTTCGCCGTCTTACCGCGTTTTCGCGGCAAATAGCCACGTCGTTAACGGCGTGGTTTAGATTCTCAAAAATACGCAGAGGGCGTTTTAACGTCCTTCGTGTGCGGAGTGATGTGAAAATTGATTTCGGAGTAAACGGCGTTCGACATCAAGCTAAAGCAGGCGGAAAAGGACGTTAAAACGCCCTCGCAATTAATTGCCAGTCTTTACCACGCCCTAAAGTGCGTGGCTATTCGCCGCGTAAAACGCGGAAAGGATGCCGAAGCATCCTGCGGAATTCTACCATAGAAAAACTGTCTTAAATTCCGACAAGGTATAGGCGACGATTTCAGAGTTCGAATCGCTTCTGAATTTCCCGATTCGGTGATATAACATAAGCGTTCGCTTTTCCGAATCCATAAACCTATGAAAAACCTACTCCTGCTCGCTGCGTGCTTTTTTGTTTTCGCTTCATCTGCCGCCGCGCAGAAAACACTGAAGGATAACCTCGAAGGAAAAATAGCGGATCGTGATTCCCGCTTTACTTTATCCCTTATCCTTTCTCCTTTATCCTTTAACAGCCTCGCCTTCAAACACAAAGCCAACATGATCCCCGGCAAACAATTCCCCAATCCCGAAACCGACAGCTCATTCGCAAAATTCCGCGACAGCGAGAAGTTCAGTGAGGCTCTCGTGCAGATGAAATCGGAAAAATGAAACTTGGCCAAAGAATATTACTATTTATTTGCATACTGACGACGGCCTTAGGTCTTGTTGCGCAGGAACCCGCTAATCAGGCCTCAATCGTAGTTGAATCAAACGGAAAAACTGCGCCCATTTTATGGGAGTACTACCAACTTCCGGATGAGAAACTGTCCGTGATGCTGCCTAAACTTCCCGTTGAGTCACGTATCGGTGATCCATGCGAGCAGACGCGGGGCAGCGCGTTTCATGTTTACGCTGATAACGCCGTTTATGAATTACGCTTTTACGCAAAGCTTCCCGTGTCGGCTTCTTCATCGAACTGTTGGAAGAAAGTTTCTTTTTCAGAAAATACTCTCACGAAGCAGGTGGAATTTTTGCGGCAAACTAAACCGGCTCCTGTTTTGGAATCGAATACTAATATTGGATTGCGAAGAGCCCAATTATTCACATGGAACACGCCAACTGAGATCGCGAAGCGCTGGATAATCGCTGACTTCGCAAATGATCGCTGGGTTGAGCTTTCTGTGAATTACCGAAAGAATTCGGCAGTTGATGAATCGCGTTTTCTTAATTCGCTTCAGCTTGGTAGCCCAATTGGGAAGGTCATAGGACCGGGAAGCCTAGCTACGCTCGGAGACACCGAAAGCCAACCCGCTAAGCAAAGAAAATTAGAATCTTTACCAGTCGATGGACCGCTTCTTTTAATAAACAAGAGTCCGGCCGCTTATACAGATGCTGCGCGTTCATCGGCTATTCACGGAACGGTAAAGCTCAAAGTCACATTCCTAGCTAACGGCTGCATAGGGAATATTACGGTTGTATCGTCTCTTCCAAATGGACTTACCGAAGAGGCTATTGCCGCCGCAAGGCGTTTCGTATTTATTCCAAAAAGAGCAAATGGCGTTGCAGTCAGCTTAGTTAAAGAGGTTCACTACGGTTTTTCGATTTATTGAGGATAGAGTAATCTGATTTTGAGAGTTTAGAATGCCGACCAAAGACTTACATGCAGTTCCTTTCGATGAAGGGACAATAGCGAAACTCGAAATTTTCGAAGATTATGCAGAAGCTTGGATACCCACCTTCGTCATGTCCAACTTTTCGAAGATTGCCATTTTTGATTTTTTCGCTGGTCAGGGCTATGACATTAATAACGTTCCGGGTAGCGCCATGCGCATTCTTCAAAAAATCAAAGGTCAAGCGGCTAACATCCAGTCAAAAGGGGTAAGAATCGAACTCTACGTTAATGAGTATAAAATCAAAAAATTCGACCTACTCAAAGCGGCGTGCCAGGAATTTCTCGCCGCCAACACCGACGTAGCTGATTTAATTGAGATTCATTATTATCAAGATGACTTCGAAGACCTGTTTCCTAGACTCATCTCGCGGATCGGTAGCATTCCGTCTCTAGTTTATCTTGACCAAAACGGGATAAAGGCGATATCCCCGAAGTATTTCCAGGAGTTGGAGAAACTGAGTCAGACAGATTTCCTTTATTTTGTCTCCTCATCTTTTTTCTGGCGCTTTGGTGAAAGTGACGAATTTAAATTACATCTGGACGTCGATATAACTGAGGCGAAAAAGAACTCCTACCGATTTATCCACAGATATATCCTCGACCAAGTGCGTAAAGGCCTACCGAAGAATACGAAATTGATGCTATACCCTTATTCTATAAAGAAAGGGGCAAACATACATGGGCTTATTTTCGGAGCGTCTCATCCCCGAGCAGTGGATAAGTTTCTGCGAATCGCTTGGAAGCGAAATGAAATAAATGGGGAGGCGAATTTCGATATTGATGACGATGATTTAAAATCGCAGTTGGATTTATGGGGCGAGAAAAAACTAACTAAACGAGAGTTGTTCGCCCAAAATGTTCGTCAACGGGTGCTATCAGGGGAAGTAAGTGACAACTCCGAAATGTTGTTGTTCGCGCATTCACAGGGTCACTTAGGAACACATGCGGATATTGTCCTGCGTGAGATGAAAAAGAGAGGTGAAATCTCGTACCCGGGGTTGTCCCCACTCGTGACATACGAAAATGTCTTTAAACTAAGAAAAAGAGTCGCGTATACTATTTCAAAAAAATGAGTCATAGCAAGATTGAATGGACAGAATCGACTTGGAATCCGGTTACAGGCTGTAACAAAATAAGTCCGGGCTGTAAGAATTGCTATGCCGAGCGAATGTCGAAACGGCTGAAGGCAATGGGCCAGAACAATTACCGAAACGGGTTCAAGCTAACTTTACAACCGCATATGCTTGCCCTCCCGATTCGCTGGAAGAAACCTCAGACGATTTTTGTGAATTCGATGAGTGATCTATTTCACAAAGACGTTCCGCTTGAATACGTTCAAGATGTTTTTGATGTAATGAAACGGGCACATTGGCATAGGTTTCAGGTACTAACAAAACGTGCCGAGAGGCTCGAACAACTGTCACCGCTCTTGGATTGGGCTCCGAATATCTGGATGGGTGTGTCCGTAGAGAGTCAAAAATACGTTTTCAGGATTGACCATTTAAGACGTACAGGCGCGAAAACGAAGTTTCTTTCTTTAGAACCTCTGCTCGGACCTCTGAAAAATCTTGATCTGGCCGGTATAGATTGGGCGATAGTAGGCGGGGAAAGCGGCTTCGGCGCCAGGCCAATGCCCTTGAATTGGGTTACGGGTATTCGGCAACAATGTATCGATGCGGACGTGGCGTTTTTCTTTAAACAATGGGGCGGTGTTCAAAAAAAGAAAGCAGGACGAACTTTGGAAGGAAGAACTTGGGATGAAATGCCTTCCGGGAACCCATCAAGGCTCGCTGCATAAGATCATCAGATGCTAAGGTTTGGCAGACAGATTACACCTTCTCGAATTTTTCGACGATCCACATTTTTATGAGTGCCTGCGGGAGACGCCGATGCGCTTTGCTTCATCGTCGAGGCGATTTACGACCCATAGAGGGAAGTCGATGTTGATCGTCTGCGATTCCTGATTAATTCGGCGTGCGCTGCTGAAATCCAGATATTCCACAATATCTTCGCCGTTATCAAACTTCTCATCGAACTCTTTTGTAGTAATCATAAAACTGGCTTCCCTAAATCGCAGATATTTATATCAGAAGCAACTTTGTTTGCACCTCGGAAACGGGTTCCTGGATGATCCCGAAGGTGGAGCGGCGGTAGCGGGTGTTTTGGCCTTTGGAGTTGGGTTGGTACCAGATCATTGGGCGGCCGGTTTGGTCGGCGGATTCGACTAGGATTTCGCGGCCGTAGGAGTCGGTGCTAGTGGTGAGTGGTGAGTGGTTAGTGGTTAGTGTTTCTGAGTGGGAGAGTTCCGAT
>JANMSP010000099.1:0-23987 GCA_031389475.1 Pyrinomonadaceae bacterium | reverse complement strand
ATGCCCAAAACACCGCTGATATGATGCGGGGGAATTCCGGCCCCGACCGATGCTCCGCCCGCCGTCGGGTTCGATGATGTTACATACGGATAAGTCCCGTGATCGACATCCAGCAAGGTCGCCTGAGCACCCTCAAGCAATATCTTCTTGTTTTGTTTTCTAGCTTCGGACAGAAAATGCGAAGTCTCTGTCACGAACGGCCGCAAACGCTCCACAAAAGGCCCAACCTCCGCGAGGATCTCATCCGCCCGTAACGGCTGCTGCCCATAAAGAACGATGATCCTATTCGCCTCTTCCAGGTTTCGTTCGATTCGCAGCTTCAAAACCTCGGGCGACAGCGCATCGGCGACGCGAATCCCGCGTCGGCCGGCTTTATCCTCGTACGCAGGCCCGATCCCGCGCAGCGTCGTGCCGATCTTTTCGTTGCCCAACCGTTCCTCCGAAGTGTGATCGAGCGCCCGGTGATACGGCATTATTAAATGCGCTCGGCTGGAAACCTTCAGCCGCTCCGGTGAAACTTCGATTCCCTGCAGCTTGATCTGATCGACCTCTTCAAAAAACGCCTTCGGATCGATGACCATGCCATTCCCAAGCACACATATTTTGTCCGGGTGAATAATGCCTGAGGGCAATAGCCGCAAAACAAACGCCCTGTCGCCGACATATACGCTGTGCCCGGCATTATGCCCGCCCTGGTATCGAGCAACGATATCGAACCGGTCAGCCAGCAGATCGACAACCTTTCCCTTTCCTTCATCGCCCCATTGGGCGCCGATTATTACAATTATCATATGCAGTGACTAAGTTCTGTTGACATTTCGGCTCTTCAGGCTGCTTTAGCAGTCTTTTCGCGTTTTACGCGGTCGTAGCCACGCTCTTTAGGGCGTGGGAAAAAGTGGATGGTAAAACAAAGGGCGTTTTAACGTCCTTCTCGACTTCGGCTTAAGCCGCTTGTTTATAAGCCCGTTAAAACGGGCTGTCGGGTTAATTCGCAATTTGACCACGCCGTAAACGACGTGGCTATTGCCCGCTTCGCGGAAAGTCTCATAAATGAGGCTGAAACTAAATGTCAACAGAACCTAGTGATGGGGGCGATACTGACTAACGTTCTAATGTCTTCCATTCATTATTAAGCATTGCGTACACCGCCCAGTCGCCGTATTTTCCGTTGTGGAATTCGACCTGACGATGTATGCCTTCGAGTTTGAATCCCAGCCTTTCGGGAATCGCCCGGCTGCGAATATTTTCAAAGTTGCAGTTTATTTGCACGCGGTTAAGCTTCATTGTATCAAAGAGATAATCGATCAGCACACGGCAGCAGCGGGAAACGATCCCGCGCCCCTCGAACTCCTCGCCGATCCAATATCCGATTGCCGCCGACTGGTTTACGGTATCGAGATCGTGAAAACCCAAACTTCCCGCGAGACGTCCGTCAACCTCAATCATCACGTTAAATCGTCCGTTTTCAGCAAATTCCTTTAGCGTCCTATGAATAAATTCCTTTGCATTCTCCGCTGAATATTCGTCGATTGCCCAAGGCATCCAGGGCCGCAGCCGTTCAAGATTTGCTCGGACAAGCACTGCAATCTCGTCGGCACGATGAATATCCGGCAGGCTGAATTTGATATTTTCGTCTATCCGGTAATAAAACATCTACGATTGCATTGTCCAATTATAAAGCTGCACGTATTTATGTGCTGCGTTTTCCCACGAATTATCCTCGGCCATGCCGTTTCGCTGAATTTTGCGCCAAGTGTCTTTGTCCGCGTATGCAAATAGGGCTTCGTATATGCTTTCAAGAAATTGGTCTGCTGAAGATTCGCGGAACTTAAAACCGTTTCCGGTGCCGTTCACCGCGTCGAAATTCTCTACCGTGTCATCGAGTCCGCCAACGGCCCGAACTATCGGAACCGTTCCGTATCGCAGGCTGTACATCTGATTCAAGCCGCACGGCTCGAATTTCGACGGCATCATAAACATATCCGCCCCGGCCTCGATCTGATGCGCAAGTTTTTCGTTATATCCTGTAAAAACTCCGACCTGATTCGGTGCATGATCGCGCAGCCGCTGCCAGAAATTCTCGTACGCCGGTTCGCCCGAACCGAGCGAGATGATATAGGCTCCGGCTTCCAGGATCTCCTCGGCGACCTGCATCATCAGATCGATTCCCTTTTGGGCCGTCAGTCTGGTAATATTTGCGAAAATCGGACGGTCAAGATCGGCCGGAAGTGAAAATTGACCGAGCAGCGCACGCTTGCATTCGGACTTCCCTTCCAAATCATCCGCATCGAAATGAGCGGCAATATCCGGATCGGTCCGCGGATTCCAAACGTCGTAATCGACGCCGTTAGTGATTCCGATCAAGCGGTGAGACCGCTGCCGCACCAGCCAGTCGAGCCCATAACCGTTCTCTGGCAACTGTATCTCGTGCGAATACCGCCGCGAAACCGTCGAAAGCGTATCCGATACTTCCAGCCCGGCCTTCATCGCCGAGGCCGCCCCGTTCGACATAAACGCATTCTGGGCGAATTCACTGCCAAAGCAGAACTGCCAAAGGTCTTCCGTTCCGAACACGCCCTGATAAGCCATGTTATGGACCGAAAAAACCGTTCTGGTGTTTCGCCAATATTCGTCCCATTTACGGCTTTCCGCAATCTCCACCGCCGCAAATCCGCAGTGCCAGTCATTCAAATGAACAATGTCCGGCGCGCTCCCGATGCGTCTTAGCAGCAGCAACGCCGCATGATTAAAAAACGCGAATCGTTCATGGTCCTCGCGGTAGCCGTAGATCGAGTCGCGGTGAAAATATTCGGGAGCATCGATCAGAAAGGCCGGCGAGCCATTCGCCTCGCTATAAAAAACCTTGGCTCGATACGAGCCGCCACGCCAATCGACCCAAAGATCGTCGATCGCCGTCTGCCACAAATATTCGCCCTTCGTCTGCAAATAACACGGCGTTATCAACAGCGAATCGACCCCAACCTGCTTCAAAGCCTTCGGCAAAGCCCCGGCAACATCACCAAGCCCACCCGTCTTAGAATATGGAACCGCCTCCGCTGAAATAACCGCAACACGCATAAAATGTGAATCGTAAATAGTAAATCGCGAATCGCAGCCTTCGTCAAACGGCATTTACGATTCACGATTTACTATTTACTATTAATCGTCTTTTAAGTCTGCATTGACGCCAGGAATTCGGAATTTGTTTTGGTTTTCGAGAGCCTTTCGAGCACGACTTCCATTTGCTCGACCGGCGAAAGCGGATTGAGCACACGGCGCATTACCCAGATTCGGCTGAGGTCTTCTTTGCTGATCAACAATTCTTCCTTTCGGGTACCCGAACGCTGGAGGTCGATTGCCGGGAACAGACGCTTATCGGACAACCTACGGTCTAAGTGGATTTCCGAGTTACCTGTGCCCTTGAATTCCTCGAAGATCACGTCATCCATTCGCGAACCCGTATCGATCAAAGCAGTCGCGATGATCGTCAAGCTGCCGCCTTCTTCTATATTGCGGGCTGCACCGAAAAAGCGTTTCGGCCTCTGCAGGGCGTTGGAATCGATACCGCCCGATAGGATTTTGCCGGATGGCGGGACGACCGCGTTGTGAGCCCTTGCGAGGCGAGTGATCGAGTCGAGTAGAATAACGACATCGCGTTTATGCTCGACGAGGCGTTTAGCCTTTTCGATCACCATGTCCGCGACCTGCACGTGCCGTGTCGGCGGCTCGTCGAAGGTCGAGCTAATAACTTCGCCCTTGACCGAACGCTGCATATCCGTAACTTCCTCCGGCCGCTCGTCGATCAGCAGAACGATCAGCGTAACTTCGGGATGATTTTCCGTGATAGAGTTCGCAATCGTCTGAAGCAAAACCGTCTTACCGGTTCGCGGGGGAGCAACGATCAGGGCACGCTGGCCTTTACCGATCGGTGTGACTAAATCCATCACGCGGGCAGCGATATTGTCCGGCCCAACTTCCATCGAAAGCATTTCGTCTGGATAAAGCGGCGTCAGATTGTCAAAAAATACCTTCTCACGAGACTGTTCCGGTGCTTCGAAATTAATCGCTTCAACCTTGATGAGCGCGAAATACCGCTCGCCTTCCTTCGGCGGGCGGATCTGTCCGGAAACAGTGTCACCGGTGCGGAGATCGAACTTTCGTATCTGCGAAGGGCTGACGTAAATGTCGTCGGGGCCGGGCAGATAGTTATATTCGGGTGCACGCAGAAAACCGAAGCCGTCCGGCAATGTTTCCAATACACCTTCCGAGAATATCAGCCCGCTTTTTTCCGTCTGGGCGGCAAGAAGCTTAAATATAAGTTCCTGTTTGCGTAATCCCGAAGCTCCCTCGATACCCATTTCCTTTGCAATATGCGTCAGTTCGCTGATCGACATATCCTTGAGGTCGGCAAGGTTCAACTGGTCACTTTTAGCGTTACCGTTCGAGGATTTTTGATTTCTTCCGTCTTCTTTCGGCCTGTCGTTTGCGGGCTCAGAGGGTTTCGACTCTTCCGATTCAATGACTTCGGCGGATTCCTGCATTTCGGGAAGATTATCCTCAGCCTTGACGGCTTTCGGCTTTCGGGCGGGTGTGGTTTTAGTTGCCATTGTTTTGGTTTATAGCGGAATGCGAGGCAGTTAAGCCGGTGTTTCTAAAGTTTCAAGTAATTACGGCGATACGCCTCTGGAACAGAATTTGTATATTTAGGTGGAGAAAATCGTATGGATTTGTAAGTAGTAAAACAATTGAAATATGTTAAGAGCTGGCTCTTAAACAGATCGAATTATTACGGATATTAGATTATTACCACGCAAGCGGAGATAATGCAAACACAATCTCAAGCTTTTTTAACCGAGCCTTCAATCTCTGCCCATAGTGCATCTCTGCCCTTTCCTGTTGACGAAGAATAGGGAAAGATTTTGCTTCCGGGAAGCTCTTTTTCTATTTCCGTCAACTGCTTTTTCAACTGATTATTCGTTAGTTTATCAGATTTTGTGGCCGCGATAACGTATGGTTTATTACTAAAGACAAGCCACTCGTGGAGCTGAATATCCAATTCGGTCGGTTTGTGCCTGGCATCGATCAATTGGATGCACAAAACCAGTTCGCGGCGCTCCGAAAGATACTCTTCCGCCATTTTTCCCCAATCGGCCCGCATCGTTTTCGAGACCTTTGCATATCCGTATCCGGGAAGATCGACGAAATAAAGCCTTTCGTTTACCAGAAAATAATTAATACTCTGCGTACGTCCTGGAGTATTCGAAGTTCTTGCAAGAGCCTTTCGCTGCAAGAGCGAGTTCAGCAGTGATGATTTCCCGACGTTCGATCTCCCCAAAAACGCAATTTCCGGCAATCCGTCGTTCGTCCAATGTGCTCTCTCGAACGCACTTTTAACGAACTCGGCTGATAGAACTTTCATCGTGCTAAATTATACCGGCGTAACGCTAAGATTAAAAAAACTAGGGCTTGTTGCACCTGACACCAATCTTTGGCGATTCTCCGGTTTTATTTTCTTCGTTCGTGTATTTCGTGGACAAGTTCTTAAAACCGTTAACCACGGATCACACGAAAGAAGAAAAACATAGATCAACGCCGCAAACTAATAAATGTCATGAAATTAAAATGCAGGATTTATTCTAATGTCGCGGATATATCCGCCGCAGTGTCGGCATTCCAAATCTGCGGCGTTGGAATGTGTTTGTCATCGTCAATAGGTTCCAAGGCATAACGCAGAACTTCATCAATCGTATCGACCGTGTATATTGTCAGATCTTCGCGAACCTCATCTGGAATATCGGTCAGATCCTTCTCATTTTCCTTGGAAAGAATAAGGGTTTTCAACCCGAATCGATGAGCGGCCAAAAGCTTTTCTTTAACGCCGCCAATCGGTAAGACCTTGCCTCGAAGTGTGATTTCGCCCGTCATCGCCACGTCATGCCGTGCTTTCGTCTTTGTCAAAGCAGAAACCATTGCGGTCGCAATCGTGATTCCCGCACTTGGCCCGTCCTTCGGGATCGCACCTTCGGGAACGTGGATGTGCAGGTCCTTCTCGCGAAAGTCCTTCGGATCGATACCTAGTTCTTCAGCCCGTGAACGAACGCACGTCAACGCAGCCCTTGCCGATTCCTGCATCACTTCGCCGAGTTTACCTGTTAGAGTAACATCGCCTTTTCCGGCGACCAGCGTTGCTTCGACCTGAAGAACATCGCCGCCGACTTCCGTCCAAGCCAGTCCGTTTACCAACCCGATCTCACTCTTGCGGGCAATATCCTGTTTACGGTATCGAATTGTCCCCAGCAGTTCCTGAACCTTATCCGCATCGATCACCATGCGGAAATCTTCCTTATCTTCCGAGACAACAAATTTCCTTGCGATCTTTCGCAGACACGAACCGATCTCGCGTTCCAGGTTTCGTACACCGGCTTCACGCGTATAGTGCCTGATAATTTCGAGAATACCGTCGTCTGTAAACTTCACCTTCTCTGCATCAATGCCGTTGTTTTCAGCGGATTTAGCTACTAAGTGCTTCTTGGCGATCTCGGTCTTTTCACGTTCGGTGTATCCGGATAAATGCAGTATTTCTAAACGGTCCTGCAACGCCGGTGGAATGGTGTGCAGCACGTTGGCCGTAGCGATAAAGAACACATTCGATAGGTCATAGTCCACGTCCAGATAATGATCGCGGAACGTATTGTTCTGTTCGGGGTCGAGAACTTCCAAGAGAGCCGCACTCGGATCGCCTCTGAAATCGCGTCCAAGCTTATCTACCTCGTCCAGTAGAATCACCGGATTGATCGTTCCCGCACGTTTCATCAACTGGACGATCTGTCCCGGCAAAGCTCCAATGTAAGTCCGGCGATGTCCGCGAATTTCCGCTTCGTCATGCACACCGCCTAGAGCGAGACGCATAAATTTACGCCCTGTCGCGTTTGCAATCGACTTTCCAAGCGAAGTCTTACCGACACCCGGAGCACCAACGAAACAAAGGATCGTTCCCTTCGGATTCTTGACAAGCTGACGCACCGCCAGAAATTCCAGTATGCGTTCCTTGATCTTTTCAAGCCCGTAATGGTCCTCGTTCAAAGTCTTTTCCGCTTCCAGCAGATCGTCTATCTCTTCCGATCTCGCCTTCCATGGCACATTTATCAGCCAATCCAGATAGGTTCTCGAAACCGTACTTTCAGCGGACATCGGCGGCATTGCTTCTAGGCGTGTGAATTCTTGTATCGCCTTGTCTTTGGCCTCTTCGCTCATTCCGGCGTCCTCGATCTTCTTTTTCAGATCTTCGAGTTCCGCCTTATCGTCCTTTCGCCCAAGTTCTTTGTGAATGGCCTTGATCTGCTCATTCAAATAATATTCACGCTGGTGCTTGTCCATCTGCTTTTTGGTGCGTGAATGGACGTTGCGATCAAGCTGCCGTTTTTCGATCTCGTGTTCGAGCACATCGACCAGCTTTGCCAGCCTCTCCTGCACCGACACAGTTTCCAGCAATTCCTGTTTTTCCTCGACGCTGATCCGCAGATGCGACGACATCGAATCCGCGATCTGTGCCGCCGAAACTCCCCGCAAACTCGCGTGTAGAGCATCCGTATATGCATCCGGCGAGACGCGCAGAAATTGTTCGACCAGTGTGTGAATCTTTTGCAGATAGCCGTCGGTCTTATAGCCGGATTCATCGCTCGAAGCCACCTTGCGGACATGAGCGTAAAACATCCCGTCAGCGTCCTGCTCGATCCGTACGGACTGACCGCGTTCACGTCCTTCGACCACCACTTTTATCTGCCCGTTTTCCTGCCGCTGTGCCTGCAAAATTCGTCCGAGCGTGCCGGTCGAATATATCTGGTCGGCGGTCGGCTCATCGATGGTCGCATCGTGCTGCGTCGCCAGAAATATATCGCGGTCGCCGGTCATCGCCTCTTCTAAAGCCCTCACCGAACTCGGACGGCCTATCTTAAAGGCAACTTTCGTATAAGGAAAAATAACGACATCGCGAATGGGCACCATCGGATAGCGTTTAATGTCCGAAGGCATTTGGTCTGTAAATTCTTGCATACTTCTGTATTAAATTAGCTTGGGTTTATTTCGTTTCGAATCACGGCTAAAGGGTTAGTTCCATTTACTCAAAATTGCCGGGAAAAAGCAATGGAAAACAACGGGCATTTTTGACGAGCAGATATATTAACCTTCGCACACAATAAATCACCATTATCGGCAATATTCCAGTTTTCTTCGCCGCATAGTTCCGCGTGTATCTCTTTTTTTGTGTCTTAAGTGGCTGGTCTTATTTCTTCCGACGCTGAAGGCGTCAAAGACAATAGCCCAGAGTGAAACCCTGGGTAAATCGGTTATTTGAATCCGCTCCCTGAAGGGGAGCATCCTAACATAGATGTTCCACCCCTTCAGGGTCGGGAATGTTGTGTGCACGGTCCCTAAGGTCTCACACCAGGCTATTATCTGCGTCCCCTTCAGGGACAAGAAGCAGCCGGAAAGTTGTCAGTTGTCAGCTAACAGTTAAGGACAGGTGCGGCGGCCATTATCTTTAACTGACAACTGACAACTGACAACCGGCAACTGCTCACGCCGCTTCTTCGATTCTGGGGACTATTACATCGAACACCGGAGTTTTTCGTTCGACCATTTCTTTGGTGACTAGTATGTCTTTGACCTTTTTTTCCGAGGGCAGGACGTACATCGATTCGAGCAGGATCTCTTCCATTATCATCATCAGGCCACGGGCACCGACCTTGCGTTTGTGGGCTTCCTGGGCGATTGCACGGAGGGCTTCGTCGGTGAATTTGAGGCCGATGTTATCGAACTCGAACTTCCGCTGGTATTGCCGCACGAGGGCGTTTTTCGGCTCGGTCAGGATTTGGACAAGGGCGTTTTCGTCGAGGTCCTGAAGCGTGCCGATGACCGGCAGGCGTCCGACGAATTCAGGGATCAGTCCGTAGTGGATGAGGTCTTCGGGTTCGAGCTTGGCGAAGGCCTGGGTTTGCCGCTGCTTGCTCGATTTGATGTCTGCCTGGAAGCCGAGCGAACGGTTGCGGTAGCGTTTTTCAATGACCTTTTCGAGGCCGTTAAAGGCTCCGCCGCAGATGAACAGGATGTTGGTCGTATCGAGCTGGATGAAATCCTGCTGCGGATGCTTGCGGCCTCCGCCGGTCGGGATATTGGCAATCGTGCCTTCGAGAATCTTAAGCAATGCCTGCTGGACGCCTTCGCCGGACACGTCGCGGGTGATTGAAGGGTTGTCGTCCTTGCGGCAGATCTTGTCGATCTCGTCGATGTAGATAATTCCCTGCTGTGCCTTCTCGACATCGTTTCCGGCGGATTGGAGAAGCCGTAAAAGGATGTTCTCGACATCTTCGCCGACATATCCGGCTTCGGTCAGGCTGGTCGCATCGACTATGCAGAAAGGAACGCTGAGAATTCGTGCAAGTGTCTGGGCGAGAAGCGTTTTACCGGTTCCGGTCGGGCCGATGAGAAGGATATTCGATTTCTGCAGGTCGATGTCAGTCCGGCGTTTGATCATCTCAAGCCGCTTGTAATGCTGGTAAACAGCCACCGACAAACGCTTTTTCGATTCGTCCTGGCCGATAACGTATTCATCGAGAAAGTTCTTTAACTCCTGCGGTTTCGGAATACTCGCCCTTGTTGTAGCTGTCTCGGTCTGCTCGTCGTCATTGATTATCTCATTACAGATATCGATGCATTCGTTGCAAACGTAAACACCCGGACCAGCAATAAGCTTCCGGACGTCGTTCTGCGATTTACCGCAAAACGAGCAGCATAGGAGTTCTTCTGGTCTTCTGAATTGGGCCATAAACAGTTGTCAGTAGTCGGTTGTCAGTTGTCAGTTAAGAAATGATTGGATCGACTACTGTTTTAGGGATCGCGACAATCCGTTTAACATTCTGCCTACCTCGGCAGCCTGAGTGATAAGTCTATCAGCAATCGCTTGTTCTATGTAAGCGAGGTTGGCGGCAATTTGAATCTGGGTTTCAGCCTCCATCAACGAACCGTAAGCCACCGATAAATGATAAATAAATTCCTTTACAGAATCTCGTCCTTGTCCTTCCGCAATATTGGAAGGCACAGAGACTATCGCTCGCTTTAACTGGCTCGTCAGGCCAAATACTTCATTCTTGGGGAAAGACTCAGTAAATTCATAAACGTCGGTCACCAACTTCATCGACTTCTGCCACACGAGCAAATCCCGATAACCTTGTCCAGCCATAATCAGTTGTCGGTCGTCAGTTGTCAGTTGTCAGTAAAAAAAGATTCGGAGTAGTCCAAGTTGATCGAAGCTACGAAATCTGCCCAAAGACAAACTTCTTAACTGACAACCGACAACCGACAACTGACAACTATTTATCTCTGTGTTCTATTACTTCGTCGATCAGACCATACTCTTTGGCTTGTATTGGCGACAAAATCTTATCACGTTCTACGTCCAGTTCGATCTGCTCATACGTTTGGCCGGTGTGATGTGCGAGAAGACGCGAGATCATTTCACGCATTCGCAGAATTTCTTCGGCCATTAAGCGGACATCGGTCGCCTGTCCCTGTGCACCGCCGGACGGCTGGTGGATCAGGATACGCGAGTGAGGAAGAGCAAAACGCTTACCTTTCGTGCCGCCAGCAAGCAGGAAAGCACCCATCGATGCACACTGGCCAATACAGATCGTCGTCACATCGTTTTTGATGAACTGCATCGTGTCGTAGATCGCCATTCCGGCCGTGATCGAACCGCCGGGACTGTTGATGTATATATTGATATCACGCTCAGGATCTTCGGCTTCCAAGAAGAGAAGCTGTGCGACCAGCAGATTCGCGATCTGGTCATCGATCGGCGTTCCGATAAAAATAATGCTGTCCTTCAAAAGCCGTGAGTAAATATCGAACGCCCGTTCTCCGCGTGCGGTTTGTTCGACAACCATTGGAACTAACATAATGTTTTTCTCTCTTTATTATTGCTGACTAAATACTTTTGACACTAACGACAAATGTCCCTGAAAGGGACGAAGATAATAGCCTGGGGTGAAACCCCAGGAACCGGCACGCAATATTCCCGACCCTGAAGGGGTCGAACATATTGCGAAAGGTTGCTCCCCTTCAGGGAGCGGATCAACCAATCAACCTTACCCAGGGTTTCACCCTGGGTTATTATCTTTGACGCCTTCAGCGTCGGAAGAAGCCGCTCCAGGTTACTTTGCTGCCTTAGACTTCACTTCTTTCTTAACCGGCTCTTTCTTTTTCGCGGCCTTTTTCGGCTTTTCGGTGGTTTCAGCTGTCTCGGCAATCGCTTCCTGCGATTCGTCTATCCAATCACCTTCGATAACCTTTGCCTTTGCGATCAATGCCTCAATAGATTTGCGGGTACGCAGATTATTATCGATCGTCCCCGTTCCGCCCTGTTTTTCGAGCGATTCAAGGACCTCGGCGGGCGTTGTCCGGTAATATTCGGCCAGCTTCCCGATCTCCGCGTCGATCTCTTCCCTTGTAACTTCAACGTTCTCGGCTTCCGCAATCTTTTCGAGCAGCAATGCTCCACGAACATCCCGCTCAGCCTGTGTCTTCATTTGGGTGAACGCCATTTCGACGAAATTCGATTCAACTTTGTTCAGGTCAACACCACGCTGCTGCAGATCCTGAGCGAAATTGTTCAACAAATTCCGGGCCTGATTCTCAATAAGCGTATTCGGAACTTCGAACGAATTTTCTTCGATCAACTTGGCGATAGCATTGTTCCGAACCCGAGCATCGGCATCGGTGTCGGCATAAGTTTCCAGATCGGTGCGGAGTTTCTTACGCAGATCGTCGAGTGAATCGTAGCCTTCGTCAAGGCTTTTGGCCCATTCGTCGTTCATCTCGGGCACTTCCATCTTCCCGACCGATTTGACCTTGGCCTTGTAATGAACGGTTTTACCGGCAAGAACTTCAGAAGTAAAATCGGCTGCGTAAGTTACACTAAAATCTTTTTCCTCATCCTCTGCAACGCCGACGAGATTCTCCGTGAACGCCTTTTCGATAACTTCATCACCCAAAACGACTTCCAAATTTTCAGCCTTGATCGGGTCGCCGTCGGGTTCGCCTTCGAATATACCTTCGAGATCGGCAATTACCGTATCGCCTAATTCCGACTTGCGGCCTTCGACAGGTATCAACGCCGATTGTTCCTCCAGCCTTTTTGCTATAAGGTCTTCGAGTTCGCTTTCGTCGACCGGACGGCGTCGGCGGGTGACTTCGAGGCCTTTATATTTAGGCAGCGGAATTTCCGGCATTACCTCGACATGAACGTGAAGTTTGATCGGTTCAGAGCCGTTTACCTTAACTTTTTCGGGATTGTCTATCTGCAGATCCGGTTCGGAGAGCGGATGCAGTTTGTGTTCCTGTATCGCCTCGGAAACCTTTTCCGGCAGAATCTGCTGCAGCACTTCGTTCTTGATCTCTTCCTTGTACCGCATCCGGATGACATCGAGCGGAGCGTAGCCCTTGCGAAATCCCGGCACCGACGCACCCTTAGCGTACTTTTGGCTGATCTTACCGTATGCGTCCTTTAAGGCTTCGGCGGGAACTTCGATTTTTATCTCTCGCTGTGTCGGAGATACTACTGTGATTTCTGTTTTCATTTCCAGAAAAAGAATATCGAAGTTAAAAAAGAATGTCGAATGAGGATTTAGTGGTAAGTGGTGAGTGGTGAGTGGTTAGTTCGGAATGAAGAACAAAGCCTAGAAAATCCCTTTCTTCACTAACCACTCACTACTACCACTAAATATGGTGCCGAGGACAGGAATCGAACCTGCACGTCTTTCGACGCTAGATCCTAAGTCTAGTGCGTCTGCCAATTTCGCCACCTCGGCAAGTTCTGAGTTCAAGCTTCAGCTTGTCTTAAACCTAACAACTAAGACAAACTAAAGTTCGAACTCAGAACTAAGAATTTACCGAATTCGGCGTTCGATGTCTAGCGGCCTATTTCGACAAATACTTTCGTTCGTATTCGTCCCACGACATATCGTAATCACGAACCCCGTTAAGCTCGTTCGCGGATCCACCGCCGAGCGACCGCGACTCAGCCTTTTTGAACATCCTGTATCCGCCATAACCGACCGCCGCCAGCAGCCCGATCCAAAAGCCGTACCACAATAGGGATGAAATTATTCCGAGCAGCCAGAAAAATGCTATAACGCCGAAAACGATTCCGAGAACCGCGAGAATGATCTTTATAATATTCATAATGCCAAAACCTCCGACTACACGGTCTATACGCTTTTCCGAAAAGTTTGTTCGTGCAATTTTTGGGGTTGTCGTATAATCCAAACTGAAATTTTAAGTGCTAAAGAGGTCTCGATTTGAGTTTGAAGCAGTTAACAATCCGCGAACTGGCAGACGTTATTGACGCCGAACTATCGGGCGAAGGTGATAAAACAGTTTCCGACGTCTCGCACGATTCGCGGCAGGCACGGGAAGGCACTTTGTTTGTTGCGATCAAAGGCTCGACAATGGACGGCCACCGTTTTATCGAAGATGTTCTGCGCAGCGGAACGTCCGGCATAATTTCGGAATACGATCCGCCGGCTGATTTTAGTGGAACCTGGCTGAAAGTGACTGACGCCCGCGTAGCACTGGCAAAGGCCGCTGCCGTCATCAACGGAAATCCCTCGCACGAACTCGATCTTGTCGGTATCACCGGAACCAACGGAAAAACAACGACGACCTATTTATGCTTCGCCCTAGCGGAAGCGGCCGGAAAAAAGGCGGCGATGCTCACGACCGTTGAATACCGGATCGGCAACAAAAGCGAGCCTGCCGTGCGGACGACACCCGAAGCATCGGACACGAACCGGTTTTTACGCGAAGCAGTCGATGACGGCTGTGCGGCTGCCGTGATGGAAACTTCGTCACAGGCAATCGACCTGAACCGCTGCGATTGGCTGAGATTTAAAGTCGCAGTTTTTACCAATCTTACCCGCGACCATCTCGACAACCATCTGACGATGGAAAACTATTTCGACGCAAAGAAAAAGCTTTTCGACGGGAGATTGGGCGAAAAACCCGGATCGAGCGTAATTAACATCGATGACGAGTGGGGACAAAAGCTGGCGGATGAACTTAACGCGAACGGTCAACGTGTGACGACTTTTTCACTGGAAAAAGACGCTGACCTGACAGCGAGGAATATCGATGTTTCGCTGGTCAAAGGCACCTCATTTCTCTTAAAAACTCCGGCTGGCGACAGGCAAATAATTTCACCACTTGTAGGCAGGCCGCATGTTTACAATATGCTTGCGGCAACCGCGACCGCATCGGAACTCGGATATGATCTCGACTCAATTCAGGCAGGACTAAAAGACTGCGTTGGTGCTCCCGGCCGATTCGAACGGGTTCCTCACGAAGGAGATTTCGCCGTCGTCGTCGATTACGCACATTCCGATGACGCTCTTTTGAATACGCTGAAAACCGCCCGAGGATTGACCGGTGGCCGCATCGTCACCGTTTTCGGTTGCGGCGGCGACAGGGATAAAACCAAGCGAAAACCGATGGGCGAGGCTGCTGGAAAACACAGTGATTTCGTGATAATCACCTCGGACAATCCGCGAACGGAAGATCCGTTAAAGATCATCGAGGAAGTAATAGAAGGTATTAAAGAAACCGGAACGGATTATTCGGTAGTTCCCGACCGGCGCGACGCCATTTTTCAGGCAGTCAGCCGTGCAAAACCGACCGACGTAGTCATAATCGCCGGAAAAGGCCACGAAACTTATCAGATCATCGGTCAAGAGAAATTCCACTTCGACGACCGCGAAATTGCGCTTGAGGCGATTGAGAAATTACGGAATGATTAAAGGCCGGCCACTGTTCTGACAAGGCCCACCGATCAATTTGACTAATCACCGATACCGTCCCGACTTTAGGTAGTGCCAGTCGGTTTTTTAATCCTGCTTCGTCTTCCTCATCTTACTTAGCGTCCTCCGCGGCTTTGCGTGAAACCTCTTTTTTCTCGCGCAAAGTCGCAAATCAAAGCCGCAAAGACCGCAAAAGCTATTTCGACCAGAGCGGCATTGGCCGGAACCAAACAGACGTCATCAACTACGAGCCTTATGCAGTCCGGCAAATCTACCCAGGAAATCCTTTTGGGCAGCCGTCAGATCGACAAAGTTAACCGCAAAACCGATTTCGTACACGTGGTTCGCAACGCGTCCCGCGAATTCCACTTTCGTTCCTTCATTAAGCGGTAGAAAAATTCTCACATCCTCACCATCTTCGACGAATCCGCCGGAAAGTATAAAACATCCGAGATCATTAATGTCGCTTAGCGTCCCGGCCCTGCGCCCATACGAAGTTTCCCATTCGACGTCTATCGTCAGTTTACTTCTTATTGACCGGCGGCGTTCAAGTCCGCTCCGCCTATCGATCGCTGGTATTTGGCTCATCATTTTGTTCGCCGCTATCTTTCGTCCCTCTACTATTTAAGTAGTAATAGACCGGTAACCCCAGAATTATCAGTCCGATTCCGGTAAATGACTGCTGCGGGCTCGTTACCATAGTATTAATCAAAAGCCATCCCGCAACCAGTAAAAACACGACTGGAACGACCGGATATCCCCACGCACGATACGGCCTTTCCATATTCGGATACTTTCGCCGGAACATAAATATCGATGAGGTAACAAGCGCGTAAAATATCCAGGAACCGAACACGACATAATCTGTGAGCGTGTCGAACGAACCCGATAATGCCAGTATCGACGCCAGAATTCCCTGCACGATCAAAGCTGAAACCGGAACATGAGTAGCGGAAAGTTTACCCAATTGCTTAAACATCAGCCCGTCTTTTGCCATCGCGTATGGAACACGCGAACCGGAAAGGATCGACGTATGCAGCGTGCCGAGCGACGAAAGCATCAGTCCGACGGTGAATAATGTAACGGCGAAACCCGTTGCAAAACTTGTAATGTCGCCGCCGAAAAATCCGCTGACGACGACTTTCGCAACCGATGAGTTTGCGGAAACAGAAGCAATCGCCGTCGGATCGAGAACGTAAAAATATCCGATATGAACAAAAACGTACAGGATTATGATAAATACCGTGCTGCCGATAATTGCGAGCGGAATGTTGCGTCCCGGCTGCTTCACCTCCCCAGCGACAAAAGTCAGATTGTTCCAGCCATCGTAACCCCACAAAGCTCCAAGCATCGCGGCCCCGAAACCTGCGGCGAAACTATAACTCGCGGAACCGAACCGGGCAGTGTCAGCCACTTTCTCACACGTTCCGCCGTCATTAATCATCGAAAAATGTGAAAAATCGCCCGTTGCCCAAACAAATGCCCCTAAACCGACAAAGAGGATCAAAACGATCTTGACACCGGTTAAAATCGTCGCTATCTGCCCGCTGATCGCTACGGTCGCGGCATTGAGCGTCGTAAAAATAACGATCATCATCAAAGCGACGACCTGAATCATCGATATTTCGATGAAAGAAGTTTTAAGGAAGACCGCATCACCTAATCTACCACCGCCGATAAAATCGTTTAATCCAATTGCGAAGGCCATCCCGGCGGCTGCCTGCGATCCCGGCTTGGCGATAAACATCTGCATCCAGCCGAACAGAAAGCTAGAAAGCCGACCGTAAGCGTCGCGTAGAAAAACATATTCGCCGCCTGCTTCGGGTTTCATCGCGGTCAACTCGGCATATGTCAAAGCTCCGGCAAGCGATAATAAACCGGCTGCGATCCAGGCGATCAGCACCCATTCCGGGCTTCCGACGTTGCAGGTCATCACGCGCGCCTTCAGAAAAACGCCTGTTCCGATGACATTTCCGATGATGACCGAAACGGCGGCTATCAGGCCGAGACCGCGAACCAATTTATACTTATCGTCAGCAATGAAACTCATAGATTTTGGAATTATCAGCTCGAATGGGATTGAATTTCAACATCTTACGCGAAAACGCGGCTCAAGTGAAATAAACATCCGTGTTAAAATTCACACCGTGCAGGAGATAGACATCACAGCGGACCGGTTAGTTTCGGTTCTATTAAGCTTACCGGAATCCGAAAAACTCTGTATCCTCGATAGCTGCGGCGTCGCGCATCTCGGATCGCATCTGCTGATCGCCGGTATCTCGCCGGTTGAGACTCACGAATTGTCGTCAGACGATCCGGTGCAAACGCTTGAGCTTCTCGATGAAAAGCTATCCAATCCGAATCTTGCCGCCGTATTTACTGTATCTTACGATTTCGGCCTGAAACTTCATAAAATCGCCCCGCGAATCAAAGAGAGTGCCAATTTCATTGAACCGGATATGTTTCTGACGCTTTTCGACTGCTTGATAGTCCATGACTATGATTCACGAAAAACACTTGTATCGGGAAATGTTGAAAAGGTTCGGCAAATCACTGAGCTTCTAAACGGAGCAACTGTTAAACAAAATGAATTTTCGACCGGAAAAGCGTCAGTAAATTCCAATGTTTCAAGAGCAGATTATTTCGCATCGATCGAAAAAATTAAGGATCTCATTCGAAGCGGCGATACTTATCAAACGAATCTAACGCAGCAGATCCGAGTGGAACTGTCCGACGATCTGGGATCAGAACAAATTTTCTCCCGCCTGCGACAAAACCATCCAGCGCCTTTCGCCGCCTTTCTTCGCCGCACAGATTCTACTGTCATTTCCGCGTCTCCCGAACGGTTTATCCAGATGGATGGGCTCAACACAATTAGAACTTCACCAATCAAAGGTACGCGGCCGCGCGGAAAGACGGTGGACGGAGACGCGGCACTTCGTTTTGAACTTCAAAATAGCGCAAAAGACCGGGCCGAAAATACAATGATCGTTGATTTGCTTCGGAACGATCTCGGCCGGATTTGCGAATATGGCAGCATTACAGTCGAAAAACTCTGCGATCTCGAAGAACATCCGACGCTTTTCCATCTCGTGTCCACGATCAACGGAAAACTGCGGAATGGAATAAAATATTCCGATATTCTAAAGGCGGTTTTCCCGTGCGGATCGATAACCGGAGCACCGAAGATTTCGACAATGCGAATTATCGACGAACTCGAAACCGCACCTCGCGGCCTCTCCATGGGAGCGATCGGCTACCGAATTCCCGGCGGGAAATTCTCCATCGGTGAATCGTTCGACATGAGCGTCGCTATTCGCACAATGGTCGTTTGTGGGCGGCAGGCCGTGTTCAATGTCGGCGGCGGAATCGTTATCGACAGCGATCCCCAAAGCGAATACGATGAATCGTTGACAAAAGCACAAGCTCTACTCGATGCGGTTAGTCCGCGGCAGAAGCCTGATCGTTAGGGAGGGCATTCTTACAGGTTGGCGCTTAAGCCCTCCCTAACGATCAGGCTTCTGCATTTAAATCCGGGAACATTTTCTCTCTGGCGGTGTCCAATTAAACGGATCGCAAAAAAGGAGAAAACAATGACAAAACCGGAAATCAACGTCACGCCGCTCATTGATGTGCTACTCGTTCTGCTGATTATCTTCATGGTCGTCACGCCGATGAAACCCGCGGCGTTCAAAGCTAAAATTCCGCAGACGACCATAAACGATCAAATTGTCAATGTACATCCCGACACCCTCATCGTCGTGGTTTCAGCGGATAACTCACTTCAAATAAATCAGGAGAAAAATCTCGGCACCGTCGAAGATCCACAGAAAACCATTGAACGGCTTACCGGCATATTTCGGCTGCGGACCGAAAGTCACACTATGGCGGGGATGAACGAAGCGAACGTGCCGAAAACCGTTTTCATCAAAGCTCCGCGCGGCCTTAATTACGGGGCGGTCGCGAAAGTGATCGATGCGGTCAAGATGTCCGGGGCTGATCCGGTAAGCCTGCAAATTGATAATCTTTGAGTCAAAACGCGGAAAACTTTTGGAAATACGGCTATCCTGTATGATATAATTTCGTCGGAATGTTACACCTGTTACATTTGTTACACACCGAAAGTAACGCAGCAAAATTTCCAGGAATCGGGTTTGCCCTCTCCAAAAAACCATTCGCGTAGATGGCTAATTACTACGAGACACTCAAAGTTTCCAACAAGGCATCGAACTCCGAAATAAAATCGGCGTACCGGCGTCTTGCACGTAAGCTCCATCCTGACAAGAATAACGGCTCGGAGCAGACCGCCCGTGCCTTCGCCGCCATCGCGGAGGCTTACGAAATACTTGGAAAGCCGAAAGAGCGGGCGATTTACGACCAGAAGATCCTAGAAGTTCAATACAGCGGCTCGTTGAATGGCGATAACGTCTTCGCATCGAGCAACACGCACGCCCGACGCTGGCGAAAGATGGTTTACGAGCACCGCTATAATGAAATTATCGACCGCATGATCGCCGACGAACGCCGCGAATCGATGGCCCTGCAAAAAATAATTTTCCCGACGGTCGGCCTTTTTGTCTCCACATTAGCGGTTGCGATTTTCAAACCTCAGTTTTTCTCGAATTCCGCCATCATCGGCAAAATAATCCTTGTATCGCTCTTTATCGCCGGCGTCATTCACCTGGTCGGACGCATACGTGACGCTCTCGAAAAATACACATATGATGAAGGCGACCTGCACGAATCGATCCTCGACGACAGCGAACCGCCGGTGAAACCTTACTCACGATTTACGGCCGGAGCTTTTTTGGCGGTCGGCGTCCTGGCCAGTTTCGGTATCGGAATGATAATTGGAAACTACATAGAATTTGCATCGGTCATTGTCCCGAATATGTTCTCGCAGAATCTAAAGCCGGAATTCGTTTTCTACCCGCCGATTTTCGTGCTTTTTGTCGATCTTGTTCACACTATCGCTCTTCAAGTCGAGCACTAAAACTGTGAACTTGACTTATCCCGTTGCCGCTATTAGAATCTTTAGTTTCTCTTAAGGAAGAGTTTTATCAATTTTACTAAGGAATTTTAATGGCAAATCATAAATCAGCCGTAAAACGCGTCAGACAAAACGAGAAGCGAAATTTAATCAACCGCGGCAACCGCAGCAAGCTGCGCACACAGATAAAAAAGCTTAGAACCGCATTGGCCGGAACTGACAAGGCTCAGAGCACCGAGCTTTTGACTCCGACGGTTTCTTTGATCGATAAAGCGGTCAACAAAGGGTTGATTCACAGAAATACAGCCGCCCGCCATAAATCGCGTTTGACGAAGCATGTCGCCAATTTGGCGTAAGATCATTCTTCTACCTAGTCGAGCATAGTTCTCTCCTTTATTTACAGGAAGTAAGCGTCCAAACGCTTGCTTCCTTTTTTGTCGTTGAATTTATCCCGCAATTTGCTAGAATCCAACTACTGTTGCGGAGAAACCGTTGAACCCAAAAAAAAATTATCGTTATTACGACCTCATAATGGCGGCATTCGTCACGGTGATTCTATGTTCGAATTTGATCGGGGTTCATAAGGTTTCTTACGTTGATCTACCTTTTTACGGCGAATATATTTACGGGGCGGGCGTTCTTTTTTTCCCGATCAGCTATTTATTCGGTGACGTACTGACGGAAGTTTACGGTTATGCCCGCTCACGGAAAGTGATCTGGGCCGGATTCGGAGCATTGATCTTCGCGTCACTTATGGCATTCGCGGTGACTTATTTGCCGTCCGCGGCGACAATGTCGCCTGAACGTCAGCAGGCGATCGAACTAATTTTCGGACAAACGCCGCGCATCGTAGCGGCTTCGCTTTTGGCATTCTGGGTCGGCGAATTCGTTAATTCTTTTATAATCGCGAAAATCAAGATTATTACCGCCGGTAAGTTTCTCTGGTTGCGGACAATAACCTCAACGATTTTTGGCGAGATCGCCGATTCCGCAATCTTCTATCCGGTCGCGTTTTTCGGTGTCTGGTCGAACGAGCAATTGATAAGCGTTATGATCGGTAATTACTTTATAAAGGTATTGTGGGAAGTCTTGGCCACGCCGTTTACTTACATATTTGTCAATTTTCTAAAACGTGCCGAAAACGAAGATTTCTACGACCGCGAAACAGACTTTAATCCATTTACAATTGAAACCTAACGTACGACAGGCTGCCGAATTGTCGCCGCCACTAGCAGATTTTGATGGCAATACTTCTCAACACCTCACTTATAGATCTCCATAAATGTAAGATTGCAGGCCTTTCATCCGCAATGTCGCGAAAGCTCGCGGCGGCCGTCGCAATATACGCCGCGAAAAACGACATAGACCGGGCCACTGTCGAAGACCTTCTAAATTATTTCCCGATGCGGTATGAGGATCGCTCAAAATTTCTAGGTATCGATCAGCTCTATGACGGTTTGGAAGCATCGGTAGAGATCTTCACACGAGTTTCCGGCGGATTCCAGGTCGGAAAAAACCGGCACCCCAAACAGCCGAAACTCTATATCTTCGAGATCAGCGGCGGCGACCGCGAACGGACCAAAAAACCGGTTGTGGTTTTCTGGTTTGTCTCGGGAAAACATGCCAATCACACGATGAATTACTATAAGGAGCGTTTCGATCGCGGCACCCGATTCGTCGCATTCGGCAAATGGGAATGGGATTCGCGGCGAAATACATTTGCATTAAAACTTAACAAGCCCGATGAATTGGAGATTCTTCCCGCGTCAGAAACGCCTGCGACAGCGGGTGGCTCAACTCAAGCTATCGATATGTTTAGTGAGGAGGATGCGCAGCTTCAGCCACCCGCTATCGCAGGCAGTTCTGACATTGATGAATTCCTCGAAGACACTGACAACCCCGAATTCGCCAATGTTCACACCGGCCGCTGCGTTCCCGTGTATCGTAAACTCGGCCAATTTCAAACAAAGCGGATTCGCGAGATAATTTTCGACGTACTGAGAAATCTCGATCGCTCGTCAATCGATGAGAATTTGCCGGATGAAATATTGAAAAAGCGTGACCTCATTCCGCGCCGCCAGGCAATTGAAGAGATCCATTTTCCGCCCGAGAATACGCTTATCTCCGATTATGAAATGTTTCGCAGTAAAGCCCACTTGCGTCTCATCTTCGAAGAATTCTTCTGGGTATCATTCGCCCTGCAGCTAAAACGCGGCGAACGTCAAAAAGAACCAAAGGGAACGGTAATCGAAATTTCCGACACAATTTCCGGCCGTATGGAGAAGCTTTTACCTTTTAAGTTAACTACCGCTCAAACCCGCGTCATCGCCAGAATTTTTGACGATATGAAATCCGACGCGCCGATGAACCGCCTGATTCAAGGCGACGTCGGCAGCGGAAAAACAATAGTTGCGTTCGTGGCAATGTTCGCCGCGATGGAAAACGGCTACCAAGCCGCGCTGATGGCACCGACCGAAATTCTGGCCGATCAGCACGCACGAAATGCTCTAAAACTTTTTGAGAACACATCGTATCGTGTCGGTCTCTTGACCGGGAGTTTAAAGGCCGCTGAAAAACGAAAGATGCAGGCGGACATCGCGAACGGCGAAATACAAGTGATCGTTGGAACCCACGCTATCATTCAGGACGCGGTCGAATTTGAAAATCTCGGTATCGCGATCATCGACGAGCAGCATCGCTTTGGCGTTCTCCAGCGTGCCGAATTGCGTGCACGCGGATATAATCCCGATATTCTCGTAATGACCGCAACGCCGATTCCCCGCTCGCTGGCCATGACAGTTTATGGCGACCTCGACGTTTCGGTTATTGACGAACTTCCGCCTGGCCGCACACCCGTTAAAACCGTCGTCCTCGGCGAAGACCAGCGAAGCGGCGTGTACAAAGGCATCGAACGCGAGATCGCCCTCGGCCGCCAAATATACATCGTCTATCCGCTGATAGAAGAATCCGAAAAACTCGATCTCAAAGCCGCAACCAAAATGTTCGAGGAACTGCGCGACAAAGTTTTCCCGCAGCACAAGATCGGTTTGCTCCACGGAAAAATGAAATCCGCCGACAAAGAAGAGATTATGGGCCAATTCGTCGCCGGTTCGCTCAATATTTTAGTCTCGACGACCGTGATCGAGGTCGGTGTCGATGTTCCGAACGCATCATTGATGGTAATCGAACACGCCGAACGATTCGGCCTGTCGCAGCTTCATCAATTACGCGGGCGTGTCGGCCGCGGAGCCGAACAAAGCTTCTGCGTGCTGCTGACAGTCGATAAGAAAACCGCCGTCGCAAAAGAACGCCTCGGCATAATGGAAGAAACAAACGACGGTTTCCGCATTGCTGAAAAAGACCTCGAGATTCGCGGCCAAGGCGAAATTCTCGGCACTCGGCAGTCAGGCATTCAGACATTCCGCATCGCCAACATAATCCGCGATCTGGACATCCTCGAAACCGCCAAAACCGAAGCTGAACACTATCTAACAACGAAACGCCTCACTCAAGAAACATCCCGCCTTATAGAACGCATAAAAGCCGACGCTAGATTCCAATTGGCGGGAATTGGGTAATGTTCTGAGTTCAAAAGTTCTGAGTTCAAGCTTCAGCTTGCTTCTTAGTTCGCGCCGAAGACAAGCTGAAGCTTGAACTCAGAACAAAATCTCAAATCCCAACTTTGGACTTTAGACTTTGGACCTTAGACTAGTCTTCATGCGTATCATCGCCGGCGAATACCGCGGAAGAGTTCTCAAAAGCCCGGCGGACAATAAAACAAGGCCGACATCCGACCGACTGCGCGAGACGCTTTTCAACATTCTTGCTCCGCGAATCGAGGAAGATACTAGATTCCTGGACCTCTGCGCCGGAACCGGAGCCATCGGCATCGAAGCAATTTCACGAGGCGCCGGATTTACAACCTTTGTAGATAAATCCAAAAAAGCCTGCGCGCTGATCGAAGACAATCTCGATCATCTTGAAATTCCCGAAACGCAGACTGAAATAATCTGCCTTCCGGTCGAAACCTTCACCGGCCGCAAATACGCAACCGGTTGGGACATTGTCTTCTTCGATCCGCCATATGATTCTGATTACTCATCAGTCCTATTCGAATTCGGAACGCCCGAAAGCACTTTGTTGAATGCTGA
>JANMSP010000007.1:0-13747 GCA_031389475.1 Pyrinomonadaceae bacterium | reverse complement strand
TGATGCCGTAGGATTCGACGCCGATATAACGCAGATAAAACGGAACGAAAACGATATTCGCGGCAGCCGTCCAGATATTAGACGCCAGACTGGCGGCAACATTTACCTTTCCCGAAAATGCTTTGTTAAGGGTCATCCGTTGGACCGCAGGCACCCTTGCCTGCAACGCGGAGTCCGCGAACGCGTAAAGTTGCAACATACAACTCTCCCGCTAATCGGTTGTTCGCGTTGAAGCAACGCTCATCGGACGAGGGCGTCCGGGCTCCGGCAGGCACGGATGCCTGCGTTCCGTTATTTCACCCAGTAACGTCCTGTCCAATCTATTACGTGCAGTTCCGATTCGATGCCGTGTTCGCGGCGGAAATCATTAACGGCTTTAGCGCACATCTCGAGTGCGTAATCGTCGATTATGCAGAACCCACCTTTCGACAGTTTTGGATAAAGATTATTGAGCGCGTCCATCGTCGATTCGTACATGTCGCCGTCGAGGCGGAGTATCGCGAGTTTTTCAATCGGCGCTGTTGGCAGCGTGTCTTTGAACCAGCCCCTTAAAAACACAACCTGATCGTCGAGCAAACCGTATTTCTTGAAATTATCGGCGACCTGTTCCTGCGATATGGCGAGATCGGAGAATTTGTAATTTATATCGCCTTTGTCCTGGGGGAATTTTTCGAGATCGGGTTTCGGCAACCCTTCGAATGAATCGGCGACGAAGATCTTCCTATCTTCAATTCCATAAGCGGCAAGTGCCGCACGCATAAAAATACACGTTCCGCCGCGCCAGACGCCGGTTTCGATAAAATCGCCTTCGATATTATTACGCAAAACCGTTTCGATGCATTCCTGAAGGCTGTCCAGCCGCTTAAGACCCGTCATCGTATGCGCGTAAGCCGGCCAAAACTTTCCTTCTTCGCGATCCGCTTCCGTCACTTCCGAACGTTTTGAAATAACCAGATCACCGGCGCCCAGCAATCCGGTCAATAGCGAAATGGCCTGTTTCACACCGGGCAAATGCGTCGGCATCGCCTTTATCTCACGCGGCGGCTCGGGCCATATCGTAAACGATAAAGCCTTTTTCATCAGGTCGAGGTATAGAAGTTCCGGTTTTTTGGTCATCTAGGGTTTATTAATGATCGTGTTTTGCGCCGTCCGGCAAGTTTCCGTGGTAAATCTCCCCGCCGCTCGCCGCGAATTGTTTTGATTTTTCGCTCATTCCGGCCGCGAGAGCTTTGTCATCCGCGAGGCCCTGCTCTTTCGCGTATTCACGGACGTCCTGCGTGATCTTCATCGAACAGAAATGCGGCCCGCACATCGAGCAGAAATGGGCGAGTTTCGCGCCTTCGGCGGGAAGCGTTTCGTCGTGGTATTCACGGGCGACCTCCGGATCGAGGGCGAGATTAAATTGGTCTTCCCAACGGAATTCGAAACGTGCTTTCGATAAAGCATTGTCGCGGTATTGCGCTCCCGGATGTCCTTTCGCCAGATCGGCTGCATGTGCCGCGAGCTTGTAAGTAATTACGCCGTCCTTCACATCCTTTTTATTCGGCAGACCCAGATGTTCTTTCGGCGTTACATAACAAAGCATGGCCGTGCCGTACCAGCCGATCATCGCCGCTCCGATGCCGGATGTAATATGGTCGTAGCCGGGCGCAATATCGGTCGTCAGCGGGCCCAAAGTATAGAAAGGAGCTTCGCCGCAGATCGCAAGCTGCCTGTCCATGTTCTCTTTTATCAGATGCATCGGAACGTGGCCCGGCCCTTCGATCATTGTCTGGCAATCCATTTCCCAGGCTGTCTTTGTCAGCTCGCCGAGGGTGTCTAGTTCGGCGAACTGGGCTTCGTCGTTGGCATCGGCAATCGATCCGGGCCGCAATCCATCGCCTAAACTAAATGCAACATCGTACGTCCGCATTATCTCGCAGATTTCCCTGAACCTAGTGTAAAGAAAACTTTCCTGATGGTGCGACAGACACCATTTCGCCATGATCGAGCCGCCGCGTGAAACAATTCCGGTCGTCCTTTTCGCCGTCATCGGAATATAAGGCAGGCGAACCCCGGCGTGGATCGTAAAGTAATCGACGCCTTGTTCAGCCTGTTCGATAAGAGTGTCGCGGTAGATTTCCCAAGTTAGGTCTTCAGCCTTTCCATTCACTTTTTCGAGCGCCTGGTAGATCGGCACGGTTCCGATTGGCACCGGAGAATTGCGCAGTATCCATTCGCGCGTTGCGTGAATGTTCTTTCCGGTCGAAAGGTCCATTACCGTATCCGCTCCCCAAAGCGTGGACCAGCGCATCTTTTCGACCTCTTCTTCAATAGAAGAAGCAATTGCCGAATTGCCGATGTTGGCGTTTATATTGACAAGAAAATTGCGGCCGATGGCCATGGGCTCGGATTCGGGGTGATTAATGTTGTTGGGAATGATCGCCCGGCCGCGAGCTACTTCGTCGCGAACGAATTCCGGGGTGACGAATTGCGGGATCGATGCTCCGAATGATTCGCCTTTGTGCTGGTGGTGCAGTGAAGAGCGGTCGCTTCGTTCCGATGAGCGGACAAAGGTGTCCGCGTTCCGGCCGAGGTTTTCCCGGATTGCGACGTACTCCATTTCCGGCGTGATAATACCCTTTCTCGCGTAATGCATCTGCGTAACGCATTGGCCGGCTCTTGCCCTTAAAGGCGCTCGTCTCAGGCCCGGAAATTCTTCCAAAGTTCCGCGGTCGTTGGCCTTTGCAACCTCTTCCGCTCCTTTGGTCAGATAACCGTTGTCCTGCGGCAGGATCTCTCGGCCGGTATATTCTTCGACATCGCCGCGTCCGACGATCCAATCGCGGCGCAATGCGGGCAGCCCTTCGCGGACATCGCATTTCACCTGCGGATCGGTCCAAATACCGCTCGTGTCATAGACGCGAACGGGCGGATTCGTTTCCAGATTACCGTCGAAATCCTTGGACGGCTGAAGCGCAATCTCTCTGAATGGTACGCGTATGTTTTGATTGGAATGATTGACGGTGCCGCCGTTTGTTTCGATATAAACTTTACGCGAACTCGGCAGTTTTACTTCATCGCTCGTTTTTTCAATAAGTGGGCCCTTACTTACGTGCGGGCTACTGTTGCTACTTTTTTTCATTGTTTTTCTCCCTTCGCCGGTATTATCCGTGTCAGGTTCTAGGAGTCGCGCTTTTCTCAAACGCCTCTCAGCTAATAGCTCCTCCGAAAACTCTTATTCAAATATTACATCATGCCCGCTTTTTCGTCATACCCAACGAAAATGTTTGCGGTTTGTGTCTGCTTCCATACAGTTGGGGCCGAAGGAGCGCGCGTAGGATTTATCTTTGCTCGCGAACCGCTGTTTGGAAAAACGGCAGCTAAATTTTTGTTAGAAAGAAAGAAGCGGCGGGAGCGACATTGCTCCGCGCACGGCAACTAAGCCGGGTGCGGCGATGTTTGTCCCGCTTAAATTAATTAACCCTAGAGGAGAAACTATGAGAAAGATCACTATTTTGTCTGCATTATTAGTAATAGCGGGTGCGTCATTTGGCTGCGGAGATACGACGAACGTCAATATCAATGCCCGTAATTCGAATGCTATGAATTCGAACATGAACTCGAATATGATGGCGACCCCAATGCCGATGAGCACATCGACCCCGATGATGAATTCCAACACCGGCAACATGTCGAACGGAAATATGAATTCGGGTAATATGATGAACCGAAATTCGAACATGAGCAATAGCAATATGAACCGCAACGGCAATATGAATCGTTAGTATCCTGACGGCGGGTGTTAGCAGCCCGCCAAATGAGCTAACAATTCCTTCGGCCGGGTTAAAGATACTGCCAGATAACGGCAGAAAGGTTTGATCTCCTGTCTTCGCCCGGCCGTTTTTTGCACCTAAACGCTGCGAAGATGATCCGCAGATAATTACTAATTATTAATTGAAAATTAATAGTTAAAATGATCGACTACGCCGTCCCAGGTTGTTTCCCGGCTCGAATTTTCAGGCCACTTCGACAGAAATGACTTGATCCTTGTCCAAGTCATCTAGCTTGCTCGTACCTGATACTTGTACGGAGCCGACGCCTTCGGAGAGCGATGCAAACCGGATCGGTTTTTCGATCAATATCGGCAGGTTTTCTTCCGCAATCACCTTTGGGGTAATTTTCTGTTCGCCGTCCGGACTTTTACTAAACTTCCACTTTTTGATCACCTTTCTTACCCCGACAGGAAAGATCACGAGATCTCCGTTTTCCTCAATCTTGAGCCGAAGAAAATTCTTATAGTCGGCAATCTTCAGCGCGGAGAACGCGTCGTTGTGGTGTCGCCCGAAGATATGGAGCGATACGAACAAGTAGATTCCCAAAATCGCCGAACCGACGATCCAACCTCCGGCGAAAATTAAAACGCTCGCCGTCAGCAGTTGAATCGTTGACCGGAAATCAAGCCCGCGGCCGTCGCTCAACCGGTAGGAGACCTGCCAGGAAATAATAAATGTCGCCGCAAGATGAGCAACCGCATGCAGCGTTCCCGCGGTCCAGCGGTATACTTTGGACGCGGTATCAGTGAAAAACAAAAAACCAATAAAGAAAAGCAGCACCCAGTAAAGCGAAAAAGGTTCGGTCAATGTATCGTGAACAACTGTTATCATTGCCAGATGGATCTCGCTCCATCTAAAGGTACCGATATTCGAAAGAAACGCCCGTGCGGTCAGCAGGTAGAGAACAGCGGTAACTAGTCCGAACGATGGGTTCCACAATGGAAACAAAAGATTCCAATAGCTAAGCCGCCTCGAATCCCTTGGATCGGGAAAACTCTTTTTCAGCTTATAACCCGGAGACTTTCCAATTCGATCTACATTCTCGTTGTGCGTCGGGTGAAGGAACGCTCCGCCGCCGCCGGCCGTTATCTTTTGCCTTTTAAATCCGGCTGGGCCGCCTTTACCCGTTTCTTCATGCCGGCGGTAATAATGCCGGTCGCCCGCAATGAATACGGCCACCTGATCGCGCAGGACATTTTTCGAGAAATCCGTCATTTGCTGATCGGAAAAGCTCGGATCGCTTTTGAATAGTTCGGCGTTTATCCAGTTCGGCTCGGCATTGCATAAGATTATCCGGTCGCTGGTTGGCACGTCCTTCATCACGCTCGCGAAATAATCGATCTGCGGCCGGTCAAGCGACGAGCCGAGCTGCGTGTCGGTACCGAACAGCCACCAGCCGCGCGGCAGCCGCAGGGCGAAGTAGCTTCTTTTCTGCATCGTCCGCCAGCCGCAAAAAGGCTCGTTCCGCATAAACAGGTCGGAAAACGCGACCAGGCTGTCGTACCAATCGTGATTTCCGGGAATCGCGAAGACCGCGGGCTGGGAATCGAGATCAGCGCCGGCGGTATTTATCAGGCCGGGAAAAGCGGCATTATACGGTTTGATTAGCCGCTCCTGATAGACCTCCGCACTTGCCGCCGGATAGACTTCATCGCCGCCGAAGACAAGTATCTTTCCGCGTTCAGTGGGGTGGAGAGTGGAACTGTTTAGCTCTTTTAGTCCCAGCGTCGGCTGCGCCAAGCACGATGCCATCGTATAAGTCGAATCGAATCCGTCGCCGACATCCGCAATGTAATCGAACCAAAACGGATCGTCCACCTTGGAGAAATCGAAGTAAAGCTCGACCGCGGAATCCGGAGCGACCGGCCCGGCCTGAAGGAGCCTACGGTCGGCGTGGCGTCCAAAGATCGTGGACAAAAACACCTGGTATGCTGTACGGGCGAGCTGGCGGGGTTCGTACCAGCCGACCATTGATGCCCTGAGATTCAGCGCTTCCGATATTTTGTCGAGTACTCTTGATTTTCCCACTTAAATTGAATTGTTCCGCCGCTATTATTTGATCTCCATTCTATAATATAAAACCGCCCGACGCCGCGTTGGAGCTTCATTGAGAAAGTGTATGCTTTTTACAAACGAGTCGATCTAACCTAAAATCTTAATAATCCGGGAAATTTTCCAATATGAACAAAGCAATACTTTTAATAATCGCGGTTGTTGCGGCAAGTTCGATAACATCGCTTGCTCAGACGCGCAAAACGACTGTAGTCCGCAAAAAGACGGTCGTAATACGCAAAACTCCAGTCGCCAAAAAGCGAACCGTAGTAAAAAAAATGACAACACCAGCCATTAAATCCGCCGCGATCACTACCGAATCCGGCCTGACATACATCGTAACGAAAGCCGGAACGGGCGCGCAGCTCAAAGCCGGTGACGAAGTTATCGTCAATTACACCGGAATGCTGACGAACGGCAAGAAATTCGACAGCTCGCTCGACCGCGGCCAGCCGTTCTCGTTCCCGCTCGGTGCCGGCCGGGTCATCAAAGGCTGGGACGAAGCTTTGCAGAAACTCCGCATCGGCGATCACGCCACGCTTGTGCTTCCTTCGACCATCGCCTACGGATCTCGTGCAATGGGCGAAGACATCCCGGCCGATTCGACGCTGATCTTCATAATCGAAGTGATCGGAGTAAAATAAGCCCGGATACGTTTGAATCGCCGTACCGCCTGCGTGGAAGTCGTATAGTCGGCCCAGCAATTTCCCATTTGCGGCTGTGCCGCTCTATTTGCGGAAAAGCTGTGCTTTTCCGGCTATCTTTACCAACTTTCTGCGGCTATGCCGCCGCTCCGGATAACCCTAAAGAGCGGCGGCATAGCCGCAATATCTTTTTACGAAACTTCGGAAAAGCGCAGCTTTTCCGCAAATAGACGGGCAAAGCCCGAGATGTGACGAAAATATTTAGTAACGGATTGACTTGTCCAAAATTTCTATGAACATCCTGTCCCTGGAAAACGTCAGCAAAAATTTCGGTTTCAAGCCCTTGTTCGAAAGCGTGACGCTCGGCCTCGAGGATCGCGACAAGATCGGGATCATCGGCGCGAACGGTTCAGGGAAGACGACATTCCTCCGCGTCGTTGCCGGTCTCGAACAGACCGATTCCGGCAAGGTAGTGCGAAGTACAGGCAAGTCGCTGGCTTTTCTGTCGCAAAATCCTGTCTTCGATGACGAAAAAACCGTGCTCGAAACGATCTTCGCATCTAGCAAAGGCGTCATGAAACTCATCGCAGACTATGAAGACCTCTGCCACACGCTCGCTGAAACCGCCGTACCCGATGAAAAAATGCTGCAAAGACTTTCGGATTTGCAGCACGAGCTTGAGATCACCGGCGGTTGGGAAATCGAGACGAACGCCCGCAGCGTGCTGACGAAACTCGGTATAACTGACACGTCGGCCCAGATGAAACACCTGTCCGGCGGGCAAAGAAAGCGCGTCGCACTCGCTCACGAACTGATCTTCAAACCGGATATCCTGATCCTCGATGAGCCGACCAACCACCTCGACGCCGATACTATCGAATGGCTCGAAGATTACCTCGCACGCTACACCGGTGTGCTTCTGCTTGTCACGCACGACCGCTACTTCCTCGACCGCGTGACCAACCGCATTCTCGAAATAGATCGCGGTGTCATTCAAAGTTTTAGCGGAAACTACGTCTATTATCTCGAAAAAAAGGCCGAACAGGACGCTTTGCGGATGACCGAAGGCCACAAACGTGAGCAGCTAATCAAAAAAGAACTCGCCTGGCTTAGACGCGGCGCAAAGGCTCGGACACGCAAATCGAAACACCGCATCGCCGCCGCGCACGACCTGATGGAACAGCCGAAGGAACGTGCAAAAGCCGAGGTCGATATTGCCATCGGCTCGAAACGGCTCGGATCGAAGGTCATCGAGATCAATAATATCTCCAAATCCTTCGGCGATACGACGCTCATCAAGAATTTCACATATCTTCTGAAGCGCGACGACCGCATTGGGATAATCGGCCCAAACGGAGCGGGGAAAACGACGCTGCTCGAATTAATTACCGGCCGCACCGCACCCGACAGCGGCGAGATCGAGATCGGGCAGACGGTCGCCGTCGGATATTACGATCAGGAGAGCCGGGCGCTTAACGATGAGCAGCGTGTCATCGACTACATTCGTGATGTCGCCGAATATGTCACGACGGTCGATGGCGTGCAGATCACGGCGGGCAAAATGCTCGAACGCTTTTTGTTCTCACCCGCGATGCAGTACGCCGTGATCGGAAATCTGTCCGGCGGCGAGCGGCGGCGGCTGTATTTACTGAGAATCTTGATGGACACACCAAACGTCCTGCTGCTCGACGAGCCGACCAATGACCTCGATATCCCGACCCTGATCGCGCTCGAAGAATACCTCGACGAATTCGGCGGAGCACTAATCGTCGTAAGCCACGACCGTTATTTCCTCGACCGCACAATCGACAACATCTTCAAATTCACCGGCGACGGCGAAATCATCGAATACGCGGGCGATTATTCGGCGTATCTCGAAAGAATGGAAGTCGAGAGTCAGGAGTCGAGAGTCGAGAGCAAAACGGACGAGTCAGTACCGAGAGCGGTAGCGACCGGGGTAGTACTGCCGGCGGAAGAAGGATCGGGCACATTAAAACCGCAAAAATTATCCTTCAAAGAACGCAAAGAACTCGAACAATTAGAATTCCGCATCGCCGCCGCCGAAAAACGCCTGCCAGAAATAGAAAAAGACCTCGCCCAATCCGGCAGCGACGCCGGCAAAGTTAACCAATTATTCACCGAACAGCAAAAAATAAATACCCAATTGGAATCCGACCTCATCCGCTGGGCCGAACTAGCGGAACGTTCTTAAGGAACGCAGGCACCTTGCCTGCTTGCGGAGTCCGCGACCGCGTACGCTTGCTGCCTAAACATCTGAGCGGCCAATAGTTCGTTCGCGCCGAAGCGACGCTCATCGCAGGCAAGGGTGCCTGCGTTCCGTCCAATCTGAATTCACAAAAATTCACGATGGCAATGTTTTTCCGATTCTAGGATTCACTCTCCAACATCTTCTTAGCTTCCAAAAGCTCGACCTTGTGCTCTTCTGAAACAGTTGGATATCGAAGATCAAGCGCCTCCATTTCCTGTACGATGATCTCGGCCACGGCTAAACGCGTAAACCACTTTTTGTCGGCGGGAATTATGTACCACGGTGCGTTTCTGGTTGATGTTTCTTCGATCGCCTCCTTATAGGCCTTCATATAGTCGGGCCAGTGCGTTCTTTCCTTGACGTCGCCCATCGAGAATTTCCAGTTCTTTTCCGTTTCCTCGATGCGCGTAAGGAAACGCTGTTTTTGCTCTTCTTTCGAAACATTCAAAAAGAATTTGATGACGAGCGTGCCGTTGTCGGTCAGGCCGTTCTCGAAGTTCTTGATCTGCCTGTAACGGTTCTTCCAAATGTTCTTGTCGTTTTTAATTTCGACCGGCATCCGCTGCCCCTGCAGAATTTGCGGGTGAACGCGAACGATCAGAACTTCTTCGTAATGCGAGCGGTTAAAAATTCCGATCTTGCCTTTTTCCGGGACATTTTTGGCGCATCTCCAGAGAAAATCGTGGTCCATTTCTTCGTTCGAAGGCTCTTTGAACGAGATGACGTGGCAGCCCTGAGGGTTGACGCCGCTCATCACATGTTCGATTGCGCCGTCCTTCCCGGCAGCGTCCATAGCCTGAAAAATTATCAGAAGCGAGTAAATGTCCTGGGCGTACATCACGTCCTGAAGCTGAGCCAGGCGCTCAACATTCTTCTCAAGGTGTTTTACAGCTTCCTTCTTATCGGTATAATCACCTGTAAAATCGGTCGGATGCTTTTTAAAGTCGACTTTGGAGCCTTCGGAAACGAGAAATCTTTCAATATTCATAGAGTTAAAGATTAACACAAATGAAAAGGCATAATTCGATAAGAGCGGGAATGTTGGTAATATTTTTAGCCGCAGCGGCAGCTCTTATTTCAGCACAGCCAAAACTAGTTCCGCAGAGGGTGACGTTAAAAAGCGGAAAGGCCTTTAATTTAAATTTGCCCGCCGAATTCGAAGTGATTCCGGCCGCCGAAGGATTAAAGCGCGTACGTTTTTTCGCCAGATCTCCGGACGGGCGAATTTTCGTAACGGATATGTACAACCTCGCGGACAATAAACGCGGAGCAGTTTACATACTTGATGATTTCAACTCAAATAGCGGCAAATTCGGCAAAGTCATTCCGTATATTACCGGCCTGCACAACCCGAACAGCGTGCAGTTTTACACCGATTCGAATGGACAGGACTGGATTTACATTGCCGAAACGGACCGCCTGACTCGCCGTATGTTCACTAAAGGCGAGATCAAACCAAGCAATAACAATCCGCAGACAATCGCGACATTTCCCGATTACGGCCTGAGTTATAAATACGGCGGCTGGCATCTGACGCGGACCATCGCATTCTCGCCGAACGGCAAACTCTACGTTTCGGTCGGCAGCAGCTGTAATTCCTGCATCGAAAAGGAACGAGTGCGGGCAAGCGTAATCGAAATGAACCCGGACGGCAGCAAACAAAGGATCTTCGCGAGAGGTTTGCGTAACGCCGTCGGGTTAAAATGGATCGGCAATTTCCTGTGGGCCAGCAACCAGGGCTCAGACCACCTGGGCCTCAACCGCCCGGACGAAACATTTTACGCCCTCAAGGACCGGGCCGACTACGGCTGGCCTTACTGTCATTCAGCAAACGGCCGCCTCATTCGCGACCCCGAATTAAAACGCCCGACCGCGTGCATCGGCGTTGCAGTTCCATACGCATATTTTCCGGCCAGAAGCTCGGCTTTAGGCTTTGACTTCTTCAACGACGCCGATTCAAGCACGACTATAAAAGACGCGTTTCTCGTTTCGCTGCACGGCTCGACGGACAAAGACATTGGCCGCGGATACAGGATCGCGATCATGCGAAAAGGCCGGAAACCGCAGGATTTTCTAACTGGATTTTTGAATAACAAAAAAGTTAACGGCCGTCCCTGCGACGTAATGAAACTTGACGCGAATTCGTTTCTATTTACGGACGATGACGAAGGCGTAGTTTATTACGTCAGAAAACGAAAGTGAGAGCAGCGGGGCAGAACCACCTGCGTCAGCGGGTGATAGGAGGATGTCCGGAGATGCTCATTAGGACCTAACCTCGATTTTTCGCCTGAACTTGTACCATCCGCTTACGCAGGCGGTTCTGCCTTTTCATCATTTGCGCCTTTTTGCTGCCCATTTTCTTAGGCTTGCTTATGCCGCTCATATACGATTTACTATTTTGTAGCTTATGAACATCGGGATTACAGTTTATCCAACATACGGCGGCAGCGGCATTGTCGGCTCGGAGCTTGGCCGTGAGCTGGCCGAGCGTGGGCATAACGTCCATTTTATCTCGTCGGTGCTGCCGACTCGTGTCACAGAACTCAATGACCGTGTGCATTTTCACGAGGTCGAAATGATGTCATATCCGCTGTTCGAGCACCAGCCGTACGATCTCGCGCTGGCGACGAAAATGGCGACGGTCGCCCGGGCGGAAAAGCTCGATCTGCTGCATGTTCATTATGCGATCCCGCATTCGATCAGTGCGATTCTTGCCCGCGAATCTATCAAAGAAAAGCGTTATGTGCCTGTGATTACGACACTTCACGGAACGGACATTACGCTCGTCGGTGCCGACCGCAGCTATTTGCCGATCACCCGCTACGGCCTGCAGCAATCGGACGGCGTGACGGCCGTTTCGAAATTTTTGAAGCGCGCGACGATCGAAACATTCGACTTTGACGATGTTGAGGTAATCCCGAATTTCATTTGCGGATCACAATACACGCGTATCGAAAATTCTCCTCTGCGAGATGAATTAGCCCCGAACGGCGAAAAGCTTCTCGTCCATGTTTCCAATTTTCGCCCGGTAAAACGCGCGGCGGATTGCGTTGAAATCCTGGCGAAGCTGAAACAAAGCGGCGAAAAGGTGCGGCTGGTGATGGTCGGTGACGGCCCGGAACGGGCGGCGGTCGTATATTTGGCGGAAAAGCTCGGCGTCAAAGACGAAACGGTATTTGTCGGCAAACGGGCGAACATCGCGGATTATCTGGGCGTTTCCGACATTTTTCTATTGCCGTCGGAACTTGAATCTTTCGGCCTCGCGGCACTGGAGGCTCAGGCATGCGAGTTACCCGTTATTGCTACGCGAATCGGAGGAATTCCCGAAGTTGTCAATGACGGCGAAAGCGGCTTTCTAAGTGACATCGGCGATGTCGAAAAGATGAGCACGGATACGCTTAAATTGCTTCGCGACGAAGAAATGCGGCGGGCATTCGGCGTGCGGGGCCGTGATCTTGCAATTCAAAGGTACAGCACCGACAAGATAATTCCGCACTACATATCGTTTTACGAGAAGGTACTGCAAAAAGTAAAGTCGGCGGCCGCTTAGGATTACCCTTGATTACGGAGGCCGTTATAAAACATTCTCGGGGACACAAAAAAGGTGCCGGGGGCGACATAAATTCGAAGATTTTAGCTTTCGAGACATCGCCTATTAACATAGTTGCGGGAAACGAAACGTAACAAACATAACATCGCCTATAACGGCCGCTATGATGTCGTCGCGGCAAAATATCCTAAACACGAAAAACAGGAACCTGGGCTCGGCGAAAAATAACAAGTTTCAACCGATTTATTGTAACGCCAACGTTACGTTTTTATGCTCAAACGCTACTTTCACAAACGCGAACGCCATTTCGCGATGCTCAACGATAATCGGATCGTGCGCACGTTCGAATGGGGCACGGAATTCATCACCGATAACCCGAACGTCGGCGATCCGCGTGCACTGTTTAGCGAATATTCGAAAAATACGATCGCAAACAGCGATGAGTTTTTCTCTTCGCCGGAGATTAACGATTACAATCTTGAAGATAAATTAACCTGGACTAGCGGCGTAACAACGCCTTCGCCGGAAAACAACACGGCCTTTGCCACCTGGTTCCCGCACGAAACCAACAAAAGATCCGCCGTTGTAGTCCTGCCGCACTGGAACGCGCAGGCCGGAACGTATTTCGATCTTTGCAAATTCTTCAACAAAGTTGGCCTTTCTGCCCTTCGCCTGACTCTTCCCTATCACGAAGAGCGAATGCCGCCGGAGCTTGAACGGGCGGATTACCTGGTCGCCCCGAATGTCGGGCGGACATTGCAGTCGCTGCGGCAATCGGTGGTTGATACGCGTTCGGCGGTCCGCTGGCTGAAACAGCAGGGTTATGAAAAGATCGGCGTGGTCGGCACCAGCATCGGCTCGTGCGTCGGGTTTTTCGCGTTCGTTCACGATATGACGATCGACGCCGCCGTTTTCAACCACGTTTCCGGCTATCCGGCGGATATCGTCTGGCAAGGCCTCTCGACCTATCATGTAAAGCTGGGCATCGGCGACAATCTCGAACTCGACGAGCTTCGCGAATACTGGTTGCCGATCTCCCCGATGGCCTACATGGACAAACTAGCGTCGCTGCCGCCCCGCCCGCAGCGTTACATATACACGCTCTACGATCTCAGCTTCCCGGTCGATCTCTCCCGCGACGTCATCCGCGAACTAAACCGACGCAAAATAAAACACAGCGAATCCGCAATTCCCTGCGGGCATTATACTTTAGGCACGAAGCCGTGGGTTTATCTGGATGGATATAAGATTATTTCTTATTTGCGAAAGCATTTGAAGTGAGTTCCCGGTCGGAACGCAGGCACCCTTGCCTGCAATGAGCGTCGCTTCGTCGCGAACAACTTTTTTGCGACTCGGGAGATAAGCGACAACGTAACGCGTTCGAGAACTCCGCGTGCAGGCAAAGGTGTCACCACCC
>JANMSP010000044.1:0-2853 GCA_031389475.1 Pyrinomonadaceae bacterium | reverse complement strand
GCCATAAAATTAATTTAACAACTATAAATAACAAACTTCTTTCACAGCCGCTACGATCTTTGCGACATCCGGCAAAGCAAGCGCTTCGAGATTTTTCGCATACGGATTCGGAGCTTCGGCGGTTGAAAGGCGTTTTACCGGGGCGTCGAGGTAATCGAATGCGTGTTCCATTACCTGGTGCGAAATTTCGGCTCCGACGCTGGCGAAATAGTGCGATTCTTCGGCGACGACCAGGCGATTTGTTTTCTTGACCGAAGCGACGATCGTGTCGATATCGAGCGGTTTGATGGTTCGCGGATCGATCACCTCGACCGATACATCGAATTCCTTTTGCATCTGTTCCGCGGCCTGGAGCGCGAGTGGAACGGTCATCGAACGGGCGACAATCGTGCAGTCGGTGCCTTCGCGTTTTACGTCCGCAACGCCGAGCGGGATAGTGAAATCGTCGTCGTCGGGAACTTCGCCTTTGTTTCCGTACATTCTTTCCTGTTCGAGAAACAGCACCGGATTATTGTCTCGAATCGCGGATTTTAAAAGTCCTTTGGCGTCAGCGGCGGTCGAAGGCATAACAATTTTAAGGCCTGGAAAGTTTGCGTAAAAGGCTTCGAGTGCCTGTGAATGCTGCGACGAAACCTGATAAGCGGAGCCGTTCGGTCCGCGAAAAACGATCGGGACATTAAACTGCCCGCCGGACATATAAAGCATTTTTGCGGCGTGATTGATGATCTGATCAGCCGCGAGAATCGAAAAATTCCACGTCATGAATTCGATCACCGGCCGCAAACCGGCCATTGCCGCACCAACCCCAACCGCGGCAAAGCCAAGCTCGGTGATCGGAGTATCGATAACACGCTTGTCGCCGAATTCTTTCCAAAGACCGCGCGTCACTTTATAAGCGCCATCGTACTCAGCAACTTCTTCGCCCATTACGAAAACATTTTCGTCCCGAATTATTTCTTCACGCAACGCTTGATTTAGCGCGTCGCGAATTGTAAGAACTGCCATAATTTTGCTAACTAATAATACCCGCTCAAATCAATCCGCGTAAACGTCCGTGTATAACTCGCTTTCCGCCGGAAACGGGCTTTCTTCGGCAAATTTTACAGCCTTATCGACTGCTTCGATAGCTTCCTGCTCGATCTTTTCAAAATCCCTATCGCCGAGCACTTTCGATTCCTGTAGACTGTCTTTAAACAGGACAATCGGGTCGCGTTCCTGGTATTTGGCGATCTCGCTGCGGGTACGGTAATTTCCGGGGTCGGACATAGAATGGCCCATGAAGCGGTAAGCGCGAACCTCCAGTAGAGTCGGCGAACCGTCTTTGCGAGCACGTTCTATTGCCCTGATCGTGGCTTCGCGAACGGCCATTACGTCCATTCCGTCGACGAATTCATTCGCGACGCCGTATGCGTCGCCTTTGTCGGCGATACTGCTGATGCTCATCGCACGGGCCTGCGAAGTTCCCATTCCGTACTGGTTATTTTCGCAAATATAGATGCACGGCAGTTTCCAAAGTTGGGCCATGTTTAACGATTCGTGAAGCATTCCCTGATTGGCCGCCGCCTCGCCGAAGAAGCAGAGCGTGACCTGGCCCGTTCCCTTATATTTCGCGGCATATGCCATACCGGTCCCGACGCCGATCTGTCCGCCGACAATGCCGTGGCCGCCGTAAAACTGATGCTCCTTCGAAAACATGTGCATCGATCCGCCCTTGCCCTTCACACAGCCGCCTGATTTGCCGTAAAGTTCCGCCATTACGGATTCAGGGCTCAGGCCTTTGACCATTGCCTGCACGTGATCGCGATAGGCGGTAATGACCATATCATCGGATTTCAACGCCATCATCGAACCGACCGCGATCGCTTCCTGCCCGATATAGAGGTGGCAAAAGCCGCCGATCATTCCCATTCGGTAAACTTCGGCGCACTTTTCTTCGAAAATACGTCCGAGCACCATTTGATAAAGCATTTCGCGAAGCAGTTTTTTATCGGTCTTTTTGATCGATTCGAGTTGCGATTTTCTCCGCTTTATATACTCGGCTTTCGCGACTTCAACATCGACAAAATCGCCGCTGCCATTGGTGTCCGCCGTCTTGCTGGTTGGGTTTCCCGCAGCCTTCTCCGATTTCTGTTCGGTTTTTTGGCCCGTCGCTGTTTTTGGCAAAATCTAATCCTCCGCTAACACCTTTGTCTGGAAATAATAAAGTGCTGTAAAAGCGTAATTATAAGCGAGATGCGTTTGTTTGTGCAAAACGCTAGTTTAGGTTCTGTTGAGACGGCGATTTTAGGCAGTTTCCCATCTCTCTTGTTGAAGTTTCTCTTGTTCCGTGGTAAATGACAGCATTCTAACCACGAAACAACACGACAAGAACGAACAAAACGAAATTGTGTGGTGCCGGGCGTTTTACCGGTTTTGCTTGTCTTCTTCATCTTGCTCCGAGTCCTTTGCGGCTTTGCGTGAAACTTCTTTTTTTCTCACGCAAAGCCGCAAATCGGAGCCGCGAAGAACGCAAAAAGACAAACACCGTGAGATTAGAAGGCGACCCGCACGTCTAGTGGATTACGTCTTTATAAAACGTTGTTGTGGAAATATGCGTATTGATAATAATATTGGATTGAGAGATGAAAAGTGTTTACCTTAAATTATTTCTAGTGTTCGTATTGCTGCCGGTGGCGGCACTCGCGCAGAATCCGGCGAAATGGTCTTTGGAATCGGACGCCAAGGGTAAATCGTTTAAAACGGGCGAATATTTCAAAGCCGCTTTAAAAGCCGAGGACGAGGAAGGCTGGCACCTCTACGCTCTCGACCAGCCGGAGGGCGGGCCGATAGCAACAACGATCAAGTTGATCGAAG
>JANMSP010000027.1:0-7163 GCA_031389475.1 Pyrinomonadaceae bacterium | reverse complement strand
CGCTCACGTTACTGACGCCTCTAGCTGGTATGATCGTGTACGATTCGCCAGCCGTCCTTGAATTTTCGGAAGATGAGTGTGAATTTGCCTTTCGGATTGTCCTTTTCGCGTATTATCGACCAACTTCCAAGGACGGCGGCGGCATTTTTCGAAATTACAGTCACGGATAGATCGGTGAATTTCAGTGTTCCCATTTTCGCCTTCGAATCATAAGATTTCTTATAACCGTCGAGCGTCGGTTGCCAGCCGCGGGTGACACCGTTGCCGGAAACGAAGATAAGGTTTTCGGAATTCCAATAGCCTTTCATAAAGCCGTCGATGTCGCCGCGATTCCATGCGGCGGTTTGCTCGTCCATGACCATTATGATGTCAGATTCGATCTTCATTTTAGCGTTGTCGGACTGGGCAAATGCGGCAGCCGAAAAAAGAAGAATTGCCAGAATCAGGTTAAAGCCTTTCATAATATTATTCATCCTGATGATTTTACGTTGGAAATGCAATAAGAGGCGATGGCGAACCTTCGCCATCGCCAATCTATTCCGATACAATTACGGTTATTTGTTGCCGGCCGTTTCTTTTTGCTTATCGGTCAATGCAATACCCATTTTTTCAAGGGTAATTTGATTTAATGTGCCCGTAACGCCGATGTCGCTTGCGGCCTGAAATTTCTTCAAGCCTTCCCGGGTTGCGTCGTCGAGTTTGCCGGTCTCTTCGCCGGCGTACATCGATTTTTCTTTGAGCATTTTCTGGGCTTCATTGATCTGATCTTTTGTCGCCCTGAAAACCGTGCGTTTCGGTTTGGCATCGCTTGTCGACGCAGGCTTATCTACGACATTCGCTTTTTCTTCGTTCACCGAGGCAAAGGATTTATCCGATACCGGAATCAATTTCTGATTGTCGGTCAATGCGATTCCCATTTTTTCCAGCGTCGCTCTGTTCAGCGTACCGGTTTCCTTCAAGCCGTTTTCCTTTTGAAAACTTTTGATTCCGGTTCGTGTGTCGTCATTATATGTGCCGGTCGCTTCGCCGGAATAACGGCTTTTCGCCTTTAGCATCGCTTGAACTTCTTTTATCTGATCCTTTGTAGGGCGGAAAACGGGGCCGCGTGTCGATGTTTTTGGAGCCGAGGCTGGCATCGGAGCCGGGCTGTTTTGCTTTTCAGCGATTGTCGTCGTCGGTTTTTTGGCTTCGGGCGTCGTGATTGATTGAGCGTTGGCGACAGCCGCGAACGCAATAAATAACACAAAAAGCAGGTATGCTTTTTTCATTAATGTTCCTCCGAAAAATGTTTATAATAGGATTTAGCTCTCAAGAGTTGAAACAGCGAAAAAAGCACAAACTTCGGCATTTTAAGGAGATTTCGAATTTACCCTTGAATGGTGTCAGCAGTATTGAACGAAAAAAAATTCCTGTCAACATAAATTGATCTGATTGGAAAAATAGGTTGCTGAATGAACGTTCATTCAGTTATACTGTCGGCAAGTAACACTAAAAATCGAATCTGGATCAAACTACATATGAATATTGGAAAAGCCGCAGTTTTGGGTGCGGGAACAATGGGTGCCGCGATAGCCGCGCATCTCGCTAATGCCGGAATACCGACATTGCTTTTGGACATCGCTCCGCGTGAATTAACGCCCGCCGATGAAGCAAAAGGCCTGGCGCTCGATTCGCCGCAGGTAAAAAACAGTATCGCAAACGCCGGATTTTCCGGGCTGGTGAAGGCGCGCCCCGCAGCTTACATGCTGGGTGATAACTCAAAGCTGATTACGGTCGGCAATTTCACGGACGATATGGCGAAGCTGAAAGATTGCGATCTGGTTATCGAGGCCGTGGTCGAAAATCTGGAGATCAAGCATAAGTTATTTGCGGAAGTAGAGAAGAACCGCAAGCCTGGAGCAGTGATAGCTTCGAACACGAGCGGAATTCCCATAGCGTCAATTGCGGAGCCGTTTTCCGACGACTTCAAAAAACATTTTCTCGGCGTCCACTTTTTTAATCCGCCGCGTTATATGAAACTCGTCGAGGTAATTCCGACGGAGTGGACAGACGGTGTCATTGCCTGTAAGGTTTTCGGTTTTCTCGACCAGCGTTTAGGAAAAGGCGTCGTTTCGGCAAAAGACAGGCCGAATTTTATCGCGAACAGGATTGGTGTTTTCGGGATGATGGCGACGATCCACGAGATGATCACCGGTGGATGGACGCCGACGGAAGTCGATCAGATGATGGAAAAGCTATCGGCCACGCTTCGTCGGCGACGTTCAGGACGTCGGATCTGGTTGGCCTCGACGTTACAGCTCATGTTACGACTAATCTTTATCCGGCAGTTCCGGATGATGAAGACCGGGAAGTTTTCCAATTGCCGACCCTTATCAAAACGCTCTTAGATAAAAAATTGCTCGGCGATAAGACGAAGGGCGGATTCTACAAAAAGTCGAAAAACGCGGAAGGCAAGACGGAGATTCTTGAGCTGGATCTCGAAACCTTCGAATATAAACCGCAGGCAAAAACTAAATTTTCCTCGCTCGATGCAGCAAAGCAGATCGAGGATATGCCCAAGCGGGTTAAGACTTTGGTATGGGGCGATGACCGCGTCGGGGAATTTTTGTGGAAAACGACCTCGCGGGTGTCGCGTTATGCGGCGAACCGAATTCCTGAAATTGCGGACACGATCGTTGAGATCGATAATGCGATCAAGTGGGGATTTGGTTGGGAGATCGGTGTTTTCGAGGCTTGGGACGCAATCGGTGTCCGCGAATCGGTCGAGCGGATGAGCGGCGAAGGCCAGGCCGTTCCCGAAAATGTACAGAAAATGCTCGATTCGGGAGCTGAGACTTTTTATAAGAATGAAGGCGGGCAGCGGTCGTTTTACGATCTCGTAGCGGGTTCATACAAACCGATGCCGGACCGTGCGGGCGTGCTGGTTTTGAAATCGGTGAAAGAGCGTACGGGCGTCATTAAAACGAATCCTGGAGCGTCGCTGATCGATCTGGGTGACGGCGTGGCGTGCCTCGAATTTCACTCAAAAATGAATTCCATCGGCGGCGATACGGTTCAGATGATGAATTTCGCGCTCGATGAGGTTGAGAAGAATTTCAAGGGCCTCGTAGTTGGCAATCAGGGCGGGAATTTTTCGGCCGGTGCGAATATTATGATGCTGCTGCTCGCGGCACAGGAAGAGGAGTGGGACGACATCAACATGATGGTTAATGCTCTGCAAAAAGCCGTAATGCGGCTGCGGTATTCGGCGAAACCGGTGGTTACGGCGCCGTACGGTTTGACGCTTGGCGGTGGGTGCGAGATCGCGATGCACGGCGATAAGGTCCGGGCGGCGGGTGAGACTTATATCGGTTTGGTCGAAGTCGGCGTCGGACTAATTCCGGCGGGCGGCGGCACTAAGGAAATGACGATGCGTGCCATGGACGCGGCAAAACGGACACCCGATGCTGATCCGCTGGCGTTTTTGAAAAAGACTTTTGAACTGCTGGGTATGGGCAAGGTCGCGACATCGGCTCAGGAAGCAAGGTCTTGGGGATTTCTGCGTGATTCGGACGCGATCTCGATGAACGGCGACAGGCTGATAGCGGATGCGAAACAGGAAGTTTTGAATCTCGATGCCTCCGGCTATGTTCAACCGGTTCAGCGGACGGACATTCTCGCCCTCGGCGAATCGGCGCAGGCGGCGATGAAACTGGCCCTGCATATGATGAAGCAGGGCGGATTTATTTCGGATCACGACGCGCTGATCGGCAAGAAACTGGCGAAAGTAATGAGCGGCGGCGATCTGAATCACCAGACTTATGTTAGCGAGCAGTATCTTCTTGACCTCGAACGCGAAGCATTTGTTTCGCTTTGCGGCGAGAGAAAAACGCAGGAACGAATCGGGGCTATGTTGAAAACGGGCAAGCCGCTTAGGAATTAGAATCTTTCGTATCGGGGCGGGTTTTTCACTTTTTATCGATTGGAGGAAAACTATGGACGATAGGATCAAACATATTACCGAAGAGATGCAAAAGGTTTCGGACGAAGCCCTGGAAACCTTTGGCGGCCTTTCGGCAGAGCAATTGAATTGGAAACCTTCTCCGGATGGATGGAGCGTCGGGCAGTGCTTCGAGCATATTATTAAAACGAATCTTGAGTTTTACCCGGAATTTCAAAAACTTGCGGCGGGTACGCGAAAGAATTCCTTCTGGGAAAATTGGTCGCCGTTTACGGGCATGGGCGGGCGGTTTCTAATAAAGGCCGTTTCGGAAGATTCGAAAAAAGCGAAGGCTCCATCGAAAAGGATCGTGCCGCCGAGTGACATCGAGCCGAATATCATCGAGCGTTTCGCAGACCATGTGGACGAAGTAAATCAAAAGGTTGAAGGGTGTGCGGAAGCGGATTGCAAAAGGACCGTAGTTACATCGCCGTTTTTGGCTGTGCTTACCTATTCGCTAGACGACGCGTACACCGTTCTGGTCGAGCATACTAAACGGCATTTTCGGCAGGCGAAACGCGTCACCGAAGCGGAAGATTTTCCGCAAAGTTCCGAGTTTACGCTTCAGCAGGTTTCCGTAGTTTGATTCCAGATAAGGGTATTTGAAAATTCGATCCGGCATCAGCGGCTTTGCCGCCCTATTTGCGGAAAAGCTGTGCTGTTCCGGTAGGCATCGAATTATCCTGCGGCTATGCCGCCGTTTTTGGGGGACGCAATAGAGCGGCGGCATAGCCGCGAGTATCTATTTTCGGACTACGGAAAAGCAGAGCTTTTCCGCAAATAGACGGGCAGAGCCCGAAGAACCGGGGTTAAAGCTTTCAATGACGAACTGGAATTCCAGACTTTACATTCGAGTTCCAAGCATTGCAACCTGTGCCTGAAAGTTTCAATAGCGGTATGTTCCGCTGGAAATTCATCATTTTGCCTGCATACAGGCTCACTCGATGATCGAAAAGACTTTATACATAGCGAAAAAGGGAAGTAAATGATCGATTTTAGTAGATACGCATTCATATTCGATATGGATGGGACGCTCGTTGACAACATGCATGTCCATACCGATGCGTGGAAAATACTGCTGGAGGAAAACGGCGTGGAAATGGACACGCAGAAATTTCTTGTGGCAACGGCCGGAAGGACGAACCGCGAGATCATTCCCGAGGCTTTCGGTGACATCACCGAGCAGCGAATTAACGAACTTGCCGAACGCAAGGAATCACTTTACCGGGAAAAGTTTCTGCCGGACAGAAAGCCGCTTGCCGGTGCGGTCGAATTTTTAACCGAAGCACGCGAGCTTAGCGTAAAAATGGCGGTTGCGACGGCGGCTTCGAATGCCAATATGGAATTTATTCTGGACGGGCTCGATATGCGGCAGTTTTTTCAGGCTGTGACGACCGCGGCGGATGTCAAATTCGGCAAGCCCGACCCGGAAATGTTCATAAAGTCGGCGGAGAAGCTTGGGATCGAACCGCAACACTGCATCGTTTTCGAGGACGCCATCGGTGGTTTCCAAGCGGCACATCGGGCCGGAATGAAGTCTATAGGAATTGCGACCGTCAATTCGATTGAGGATATTTTGAAACGGGAATCGGTCGTCGAAGCTTACGAGGATTTTCGGGGGCTACATCCACAAGAACTGATCGAAAAATATCTGGCTAAGTAGCTAAACAATGGACAGATGCGGTTGGGTGAAAAATGAGCTGGCAATTGCCTATCACGATGCGGAATGGGGCGTGCCGCTGCATGACGACCGGGGGCTGTTTGAATTTTTGATATTGGAAGGCGCACAGGCCGGGTTGAGCTGGGACACGATACTCCGCAAACGCGACAATTACCGCGCTGCTTTCGATAATTTCGATGCCGCAAAAGTCGCTGAGTACGATGAAGCGAAATGTGCTGAACTCTTGCTGGACGAAGGAATTATCCGCAACCGTTTGAAGATAGCTTCGGCTGTAGCAAATGCAAAGGCGTCTTTAAAAGTCGCTAACGAATTTGGTTCGCTTGATAATTATATTTGGGGTTTCGTGAATGGTGAGCCGATCAATAACGGATTCGCCGACTTATCGCAAGTCCCGGCGAAAACGGAAATATCGGACGCTTTGAGCAAAGATTTGAAAAAACGCGGTTTTAACTTCGTCGGTTCGACGATAATGTACGCATTCATGCAGGCAACCGGAATGGTTAACGATCATGTGAAAACGTGTTACCGATATGAAGAAATTGCCCGCGAAATACGCGAAAGTCCGCGAAAATGATAATCTTTTTTCAAACGGATCGAACACAACTAAAATACACTCGCATAGAAATTAGATTGAGATGGTAAAAACAGATAGTAATCATTCGGAACATCTGAATAAGGCGACGGCGGCAGGGTTGCTGATCGCGATCGGGATCGTCTTTGGTGACATCGGAACCTCGCCGCTCTATACTTTTTCGGCTATTGTCGGCACGCGCACTATCGAACCGATACTCGCCTTAGGCGGCCTGTCTGCCGTTTTCTGGACGCTGACACTTCAGACAACCCTCAAATATGTGATCGTTGCGCTCCGTGCGGACAATAACGGCGAAGGCGGGATCTTCTCGCTGTTTGCTCTGGTTAAGCGTTATTCAGGCCGATGGCTGATGTATCCGGCGATAATCGGAGGGAGCTTTCTGCTTGCCGACGGGATAATTACACCACCCATTTCTATTTCTTCGGCCGTCGAAGGTTTGAGAATATATTCGCCCGATCTTCCCACTGTTCCGATCGTGATCGGAATTATAATCGGCCTTTTCGCAGCCCAGCAATTTGGAACTCAGATCATCGGAAAATTATTCGGCCCGGTAATGGTGATCTGGTTTACATTTATCGGCGTGATCGGCCTGATCGCGCTGATCGGTGATCTTTCGGTCTTGAAGGCATTAAATCCCTATTACGCCTATCAACTACTTACGGAATACCCGCACGGCTTTTTTCTTCTAGGCGCAATTTTCCTCTGCACTACGGGAGCAGAGGCATTGTACTCCGACATGGGACATGTTGGCAGAAGCAACATCCGGATCAGTTGGATATATGTAAAACTCTGCCTGGTGTTATGTTATGCGGGGCAAGCTGCTTTTCTGATGTCACGCTCCGGAACACAAATGGAGGGCGTGACGCCTTTTTACTCGATAGACAGGTGGTGAAACCAACGGCGGGGGCCGT
>JANMSP010000489.1:0-4452 GCA_031389475.1 Pyrinomonadaceae bacterium | reverse complement strand
TGTTTTCACCTGCATTAAAAACCATTGCACGATCTATGACGCGGGAAAGCTGCTCTCGCAAAACAGTGAGCGTCACCTGAAATCAGAGATTCAAATGCTCAAGCTTTTCGAAGATTATCCTGAAGCGGTCGAAATTACTGGTGAGATCGCTTCGCGTGTAAATTTCTCTATGGATGAGCTTTCATATAACTTTCCGGATTACCCTGTGTTGCTAGGAGAAACCGTAGATTCGGTGCTCAGAGCGAAGGTCCAGCAAATGGCTCAAGAACGATACCGGCAAAGTAAAAAAGCAGTTAGATACCAAATTCAGAGCCGCCTCGATAAAGAGCTTGCGGTGATCAAACTGAAAAAGCTCGCCGGTTATTTTCTTTTAGTCAGCGATATATCCGATTTCTGCAAAACGCAGGGAATACTTTCGCAGGGACGCGGTTCGGCGGCTAATTCAGTAGTTTGTTATTCGCTGGGAATTACTGCGGTTGATCCTATCGAACATCAGCTTCTGTTCGAACGTTTTTTGTCGGAAAGTTATGAGCAATATCCCGACATTGACATCGATCTGCCGTCCGGCGACGACCGCGAAAGGGTCATCCAACACGTTTACGAAAAATACGGGCGGCGTGGGGCCGGAATGACGGCGAATGTCATTAGTTACCGCGGCAAATCCGCTGTACGCGAGGTCGGCAAAACATTCGGCTTCGGCACCGAGGTTTTGAGCAAGCTTTCAAAACTCAATTCCTACTACGAAACCTTCAAGGGCGAAGAGCTGAACCGCCGCTTGAAGGAAGAAGGCTTTAACACCGCCGAAGACATCCGGCTCAGAAAATTTGCCGATCTCTACAACCGTATTCTGGATTTTCCGCGTCATCTCGGCCAGCACTCCGGCGGAATGGTAATTTCGCTTGACCGTCTCGACGGCATCGTCCCGCTCGAACCGGCTTCGATGGAAAAACGCACGATAATTCAATGGGACAAGGACGACTGCGAAGCTCTAAAAATAATCAAAATAGATCTGCTCGGTCTCGGCATGATGGCGGTCCTGCGTGACACGATCACGCTGATAAAAGACCATCACAACGAAGATGTCGGCCTTTACAAAATTCCGACGGATGATTTGAAAGTATATGAAACACTGCAAAAAGCGGATACGGTCGGAATGTTTCAGGTCGAGAGCCGGGCACAGATAGCTTTTCTGCCAAAATCCAAACCCAGAGTTTTCTACGACATTGTCGTGCAGGTCGCCATCATCCGGCCCGGCCCGATCGTCGGGAATATGCTCCACACTTATTTAAAAAGAAGGCAGGGAAAGGAAGCGGTCACATATCCGCACGAATCGCTGGAACCTATCTTGAAAAGAACTCTCGGTGTCCCGCTTTTTCAGGAACAGCTCCTGAAAATAGCAATGGACATTGCCGGATTTACCGGCGGCCAGGCCGAAGAATTGAGGCGTGCGATGGGATTCAAACGCCCGGACAAAAAACTTGAAAGCATAGGCAAGAATTTACGTGACGGAATGGCCAAAAAGGGCATAGATTCCAAAACACAGGAAAATATTGTGGCGGCGGTGAAAGCTTTTGCCAACTACGGCTTTCCCGAATCGCACGCGTTTAGTTTTGCCCTTTTAGCATACGCCTCTGCATATTTCATAGTTCACTATCGGGCCGCTTTCATGACGGCGATGTTCAACAATTATCCGCTCGGATTTTATTCGGCGGCGACGCTGGTAAAAGACGCCCAGCGGCACGGGCTGCATTTTATAGCTCTCGACATAAACAGATCGCAATACCTTTTCACAATCGAAGAGGTTAATGGCGAAAAGCAGGTGCGGGTCGGTTTGAAGTTTGTGCGTGGATTGAGAAAAGAGATCGGTGAAATGATCGTCGCCGAACGTGATCGGGTCAGTACCGGGAGCGATAGCGACGGGGTTCTTTTTTCCAGCATTGAAGACTTAGTAAAACGTGTCCCCGAAATAAACAAACGCGAGATCCGGGCCTTAAGCCTTGCCGGAGCATTGAATTTCGAAGGTACGGTCCATCGCCGTGAAGCATTATGGCAATCCGAACTGGCGATCCAACCGGCAGGCGATCTGTTTACGGAAACCAGCGACGAAACCGCGGACACGACATTCCTGAAAAGAATGGAAGGCTTGCAACTCGTCGAAGCAGACTTGAGAAAAACCGGTATATCCATTGGTGGGCATCCGATGTCATTTCTCAGGGAGAAATTAAACGAAAAAGGCATCTTATCAGCACAGCAGATTTCAACCCTAAAAAAAGGACAGGTAGTTTCCGTTGCCGGAGCGGTCATTATTCGCCAGCGTCCAATGACGGCAAAAAAAGTAGTCTTTATCACACTCGAAGACGAAACCGGACATTCGAATTTTGTAGTAATGCCCGACACGTTCGAAAAATTCCGTGCGGTGATAAATCAGAACGATTATCTGGTAATAAAAGGTATTTCCGAACCAGGAGGCATCGTCAAGGCCCTCTATTTCGAGCCGATAGACAGTTTCACCGCGGAAGTAGTTTCACACAACTTTCGCTAGGCAGCCCTTTTCCGTCCGACAATCGTCAACGCGATACCACCAAGAATAAGTGCCGCCGCGAACAAAAGCCTAGTTGTCGCTTCTTCCGCGAGAAACGCCACGCCGACCCACGCGGCCAAAACCGGAACGGCTAATTGAAGAACAGCGGCACGCGTCGATGTGTGATGCTTTAACACCGAATACCAGACCGTATACCCGATCCCGGAAGTAACCGCACCGGATAATACGGCCAGCAAAATCCCGCGATTTGATAAATGAACCGCCGATAAAAACGGAAGGCTTGCCAATACGATCATCGGAACAGACCGCACAAAATTTCCAGCCGTATCGCCCAGCGGGTCACTGCTTCCCTTTCCGCGAAGCGTGTAGAATCCCCAGGAAATTCCGGCCAAGGCCATCAACGCAGAGCTAGAAAGCGGCGGCGAAGTTAAACCCGGAAGCACGAGATAAACAAGCCCGCACACGGCGATCAGCAATCCAGTCCATTCCAGCGGAGCCGGCCTGTCGCCTTTCACCAAAGAGATTGCAATCATCGAAAACTGCACGAATCCGAACAGGATCAACGCTCCCGTGCCGGTCGTTAAACCAATATAGGCGAACGAAAAACATATTGCGTAAGCAAAAAGAAAAAATGCGGAAAGCCAGTTCCCGCGTTTCAAGGTTTTATCTTTTTTGCTGAAGAAATAACTGATCGCAATCAGCGTAACCGCACCCGAAACAAGCCGAATCACTGTAAAACTCGCCGCGTCGATCTCGTCCGTTCGCAAAGCAAACCGGCAAAGAATCGAATTAAAGGCAAACGCCACAAGAGCGAACGCCGTATAAAATATGATTTTCGCCACTTATTCAGGCGTTCGAAGCTTTATTCTCAGCTTCCTCGTCTTCGTCATCGACGTCTTCATCTTCATCTCCGACTTCGCCGAATTCCCAGCCGTCGTACGAAGCGATCTCATATTCATTGGCGAGTTTCTGAAATTCAACGTTTCTAGCCGCAAGTGTTTCGGGTGTGTGCGTTTCGATCTTGTCGATGTGCAGCAGATATTCGCCGGTCGATTCGTCGGTTTCTTCATCGCCAAGCTCGAAAATATCGAGAAAATCATAACCATCGGCTTCGAGTTTCAGCCCGAGCTTTTCCAGTTTATCCACGTCTTCGTCAACAAAATAAAAACTGTAAAGCATCTCGCTGTCGAGGTCCCAGTTGTCCTCGCTCTTAGCCGTTTGAAAAATTTCCTTGATGCCCTCTAATTGTGATTCCGTGTCTTTAAACATATATATATATTTTTCCTTCCATGTTGGCAGAAGCATGACCGTTAGGGAGGGCTTTCTTCAACGCCGAGCAAAAGAAAGCCCTTCCTAACGGTCAGGCTTCTGCCATTATTACGCTCCATTATCCGAGTCTCTTTTTTCCGGCCGCATGTGCGGGAACAGGATCACATCGCGGATCGAATGTTTGTTGGTAAGCAGCATTACAAGCCGGTCGATGCCGATCCCGATCCCGGCGGCCGGCGGCATTCCGTAGGCGAGTGCCCGGATGTAATCTTCGTCCATAATCATCGCCTCCTCGTCGCCGCCCTCGCGTTCGCTCATCTGATCGCGAAAACGCTCGTACTGCTCGACCGGATCGTTTAGCTCCGAAAACCCGTTCGCGACTTCCATTCCGTTGATAAACAATTCAAACCGCTCGGCGATATTCGGATCATCTGGAGATGCTTTCGACAGGGGCGAAATGGATTTCGGATAATCAACGATGAAAGTCGGTTGAATCAATGTATGCTCGATTTCGGTCTCGAATCTTTGCAAAAGCTCTGCATCGCGAAGACCTGTATCGGGAGCGGTAGCGGTAGCGACTTCAGCCGGGTCAGTACCGGGAGCGATAGCGACTGGGTTCTTCATCGCCGGGGCTAAGAACC
>JANMSP010000483.1:0-1878 GCA_031389475.1 Pyrinomonadaceae bacterium | reverse complement strand
CGTTTTCACGTCCATCGTCACCGTTCCTGTTTTTGGATTGGGCATCAGGCCTCGAGGACCGAGGACCTTACCTAATTGTCCGACCTTGCCCATCATATCAGGCGTCGCGATCAGGGCGTCGAAATCCATCCAGCCGCCTTTGATCTTTTCGACCAGTTCATCGCCGCCCGCCAGATCGGCACCGGCTTCTTCGGCTTCGCGGATTTTGTCGCCCTGAGCGATAACGACGACCTTCTTGTCCTTGCCGCCCAAACCGTGCGGCAGAACGATGGTTCCGCGAACGAGCTGATCGGCTTTACGCGGATCGACTCCGAGCCACATAGTCAATTCAACCGTTTCGTCAAACTTTGCAAAGGCGATTTCCTTCAATTTCGAAATCCCTTCTTCAAGCGTGTGCTTCTTATGCAGCTCTACTTTTTCGAGCGCTGCAAGATAATTCTTTCCTCTTTTCATTATACCTCCAGGTGTTAACGGATGGCCGAAGCAATCCTCCCTTGTTTAAGTAGCCGATGGCAGCAGCATTTAAGACTGCAACCAAAAGTTTACACAACTGTTAATCCCATCGACTTCGCCGTTCCCTCGATCGTTTTCATAGCCGCCGCCAGATTGGTAGTGTTGAGATCCGTCATTTTCTTCTGGGCGATCTCTTCGATCTGGGCCTTTGTGATCGTTCCGGATTTTGTTTTATTCGGTGTTCCCGAACCCTTGGCAATTCCCGAAGCTTTTCTCAAAAGGTCGGCCGCCGGTGGAGTTTTCGTTTCAAATGTAAACGAGCGATCCGCGTAAACTGTAATAACCACCGGAATTTTCATATCCGGGTCGTCGTTCTGCGTCTTGGCATTGAACGCCTTGCAAAACTCCATGATGTTCACACCGTGCTGGCCCAAAGCCGGGCCGATCGGCGGTGCCGGATTCGCCTTACCGGCTGGAATCTGTAATTTAATGTAACCTGTTATCTTCTTAGCCATAATGTTCTCGATTAACGATCCCGAATCTCTCCAGGAATGTCCTCATTTTTTGCCGGAACGCAGGCTGCCAGCCTGCCCGCTTTCGCGGTGTAAAATTTAGTTCGTACTTCGCACACATTGCAGGCTGGCAGCCTGCGTTCCGACCTACTCTTCTTCAGCAAACGTAACTTTTTCTATCTCCAGAAATCCCAGTTCGTAAGGGGTCGAGCGTCCGAAGATAGTGATCGACACTTTCAGCGTCATCTTGTCTTCGTTTACTTCCTCGACCTTGCCGGTAAAGCTCGCGAACGGGCCGGACTTGATCCTGACCACTTCACCGTTCTGGTATGTAAATTTCGGTTTCGGTTTCTCGGTCGCGACCTCGATATTTTTAACGATCTGATCGACTTCTTCCTGCGTCAAAGGCGTCGGCTGCTTTCCGCCGAGAAAGCCCGTTACCTTCGGCGTCGATTTGATCGCGTGAAACACGTTATCGGGAATTTTCCCTTTTTCGTCGCACTCGATCTCGACCAAAACATAGCCAGGATAAAACATTCGCGACGATTCGATGCGTTTATTCCCCCGCATTTCGACTACTGTTTCCTTCGGCAATAAAACTTCGGTGATCTGCTCAGCCAGCTCCATATCGCGGATGCGGGCGCCGAGACTCTCGACTACCTTATTTTCATGCCCGGAATATGTGTGGATAAAATACCACTGCTTCATTTAAAGTCCTTATATACCGGCGATCTTATTGACCAGCCACGTCAGTCCATCCAGAAGATAAACCCACGTATAATCAACAACGAAAAGATATGCCGCAAAGAAAATTACCGCGATGATCACAATGATCGTCGTGTTCTTTACATCTTCCGACGATGGAAACGTCGTCCGGTCAAGCTCTTCGCGAGTATGCCGGATGAATTCTCCC
>JANMSP010000467.1:0-6772 GCA_031389475.1 Pyrinomonadaceae bacterium | reverse complement strand
CGCCAAAGTTGCGGACAAGGATGTCCGCGTTCCAGTCAGAACCCGACAAAAATCGGCTCAGGCTGAAGCGATATGCCGAACTTGCCTTTGACCTCCGCCTGGATTTTATCTTTCAAAGCCAAAATCTCTTCGGCGGTCCCGCCACCGAGATTTACCAGTGCAAGCGAGTGATTGGTTGAAATACCGACGTTTCCCAGCTTGAATCCCTTGTAAAATCCTGCGTTCTCGATCAGCCACGCCGCCGGAATTTTTACCGTTTCGTCATCGACCGGAAAATACGGAATATCTTTTATTTCCTCGATCTTGGAAAGGGAAACGATCGGATTCTTAAAAAACGATCCGGCGTTTTGCGAATTCGGATCGTCCGCGTCGATCACCATCGATTTTGCGCCTCTGATAGTTAATACGGCCTTTCTAACGTCCGCCAAGGTTGCCGCCGCTTCTCCAAAATATTCCCGCAGATCCTTATAAACGATCTTTGGCTCTCCACCCTTTTTCAGTCTAAAAGTCACCGCCAGCACAATAAACCGCTCACGCATTGTCGAGTTAAAAATACTTGTGCGATAGCTGAACCCGCACTCCGCATTCGATAGTTCGACTATCTCGCCTGAATTTCGGTCCAGACATCTGACCAACACGATCGTCTCGGAAACTTCCTGCCCGTACGCCCCGACATTCTGCACCGGAGTTCCGCCGATAAAACCGGGAATACCACTCAAACATTCGATCCCGGCCAAATCGCGTTCGACGCAATATGCAACAAAAGCATCCCAGTCCTGACCGGCCTGAACAGTTAGTCCAAAGTCCGAAGTCCGAGGTCCAAAGTCTGGCTCTGAGCTTTCCTCAATACCTTTCAATGCGATCTGCAGAACAAGCCCGTCAAAACCATTGTCCGAAACCAGAATATTGCTGCCGCCACCCAAAACGAACAGGCCGAGATCATTTTTCTTCGCAAAATCAACCGCGTCAACGACTTGTTTCTCGCTCTCCGCTCTAACGAGAAAACGCGCCTTTCCGCCGATCTTCATAGTGGTAAAAGGCGCGAGGCTGATATCTGTCTGTATCTTTAAATCGTCAGAATGTACGACTGACAATGGAAAATGGACAATGCCGGATTTCATTCCTTCATTGTCCATTGTCCGTTTTCCATTGTCCACTTCTATTTAAGTACGATTCCCCTCGTCTCGATCTGCAGTTTCGTCGCTAAACGGCCTTGCCCCATTTTAATCAGCTTGTCATATGCCTTTTTCGACTCGCCTGGGTTTCCGCCGCGAAATTCCGCTTCGCCCAGATTAAAGACGGCCATCGCGAAGTTTTCGTCCTTCTCGACCGCTTTCTTGAAGTGTTTGACGGCTTCCTTATAATTGTTCTGCTTGCGATACGCGACGCCGAGTTCATTCAGCGCGAATGCCCATTTCGGTTCTTTTTCGACGACCCGTGTCAGAGCCTTCACCGCACCGGCGTAGTCGCCCATATCTATCAGTACGAGTCCGAGGTTCAGCAGCGGCCCTTCGAGAAACTTCGGGCTCGTCGCTACTGCTATTTCAAGGTTTTCCTTCGCTTTAAGCAGCCGTGGCTGTGCGGCGGCCGCGTTGTTATGGTTGAAGTCCCATCTAGCCCAGTTATAATATGCCCAACCGAGATTTGCGTAATCGACGCTGCTTTGGCTGAGAAGGATCGCCTTTTCCAAATGCTTGGTCGCTGTTTCCCACCGGCACGGAGCGTTTCGCCTATTGTCGATCTCGCATTGCTTAGCGATCATGAACGAGGCCTTGGCAAAAATATCGGCGGCGTCCTGTTTGTTGTATTCCGCATTGCGGGTAATAAAGAGATTCGCCAGATTATAGGCCGATTCGGCGTCGTTGAAATTATTCAGCTGACGGTGGGCGTCCGCCAAATTTTCGAAGGCTTCCGCGTTGTTGTTCCGCAACCGCACCGCTTCCTTGTAAGCCGCTACTGCTTCAGCGTAGTTACCGAGTTCGTAATTCGCCGAGCCGAGGCCGAGCCAAGCCTCGAAATAATCGCGTTTCAAATCTGTTGCAATCTTATAATCGGCATTTGCCTCAGGATATTTTTTCAGCCGCGATAATGTTTCGCCCGACTGGTAAAAGGCTTCGGCGTATTTCGCATCGATCGTTTTAGCCTTGGTAAATGCCGCAAGAGCTTCCGGATTCTGGTTCTGTGCGAATCTTACCAAACCGAGAAAATACTGCGTTTGGGCATCATCCGGCGATACGGCGATTGCCTTAGTCAGCAGCGTGTCAGCTTTCGCGATCTCGCCTTTCTGGTAATACAACACGCCGAGAGGAACATATATTTCGGTCAATTCTGGATCATTTGCAATTGCCAGTTCGTAGTTTTTTTGCGCTTCCGCATCTTGGCCCTTATCGCTGTAAAACTCGCCCAAACCGAAATAAGCTGGAGCATTTTTCGGATTGTATTTCAACGCTTCTTCAAAGAATTTCTTTACGGCTTCGGTTTTATCCGCGGCGGTGGTGTTGTTAGCCGCGTGGAGTTCGTTTCCTTTCAGCGCTAAAGCTTCGCTAAGCCCGAAAGAAGCCCGGCTGTTGGCCTTGTCCATCGTGTTTGCCTCGCGGAAGAAATCGAGGGCGTTGTTGTAATCTGTGCGATCCATGTACCACTCGCCGACACCGGAGAAAAGCTTCGAAGCTTCGACGGGTGTAAGCGTCGGGAATCCCTTTTTATAATTATTCGGATCGATCGAAGCCGTTCGCACGCGGCGCGGTGCCACCTTCGCCAGTGCCACGAACTGCTTGTTCACCTTTCGGGCGGTATCCTGCCGCTGCTGCTTAGATTGTCCGGCTTTTACCTTCGAAACGAACCGCCTCGGCGCCGATTTCGGACTGGTGCGGAAAATAAACACCGTAGCGCCGCCCGCAATATCGCTGACCGGAACAAGCCCCTGTGCCGATGCCGGCAGCGTGCAAAGAAGCATCGTAAAGATCACCGTCAATGCCAAAAGGCCTCTCGTCAATCCATGTATCGTTTTCATATTCTTCTCTTTAGGTATTATGCGGCTCCGAAATGGACGGGCGCGCATATGATGCGCCAACCCTTCAAAGACGTTTACTCTGCCAATTTTTGCGTTACCCGCTGAAAATGCGGCGATATAAAAGATTCCAAACTTGCGAAAATAATACATTAAAAGTGGTTAGTTGTCAGTGGTTAGTGGTCAGTTTAAGAAAAGCTTCATTTGATACCCGATCTCTGTATTTCAATTTCAAATTTCAAATTTCAAATTTCCGACTACTAACCACTTACCACTAACCACTCACCACTATTTTCTCTTGCCCTTTTCCCGTTACAGGTATAGATTAAACTCTTACCAATAAACGAATTCCGGATTTCAGATTCCAAATCGGCGCGTTATCCCTCTTAATTTGAAATTTGAAATTCTAAATTTGAAATTTCAGATAAGGAGGACTTGCCGAAGATGAAAGCATTTACGACGGAGAACATCAGAAATCTGGCTATTATCGGACACGGCGACGCGGGTAAAACTCAGCTTGTGGCGTCGCTTTTACAGCTCGCGGGGGCTACGAACCGCTGGGGAAAAGTCGATGAAGGTACGACCGTTACCGATCACGACGAAGATTCCATCGAACGAAAAGTCTCTCTCAACAACAATTTCGCCCATCTCGAATATAAGGACACCAAGCTTAATTTTATAGACACGCCCGGCTATGCGGCCTTCGTTTCGCACGCCCGCCCGGCATTGCGCGTGGCGGATTGCGCACTGGTCGTCGTTGACGGCGTGCACGGTATCGAGGTGCAGACCGAGAAAACTTGGCAGTACGCCAATGAATTTATGCTCCCGCGTTTCATGGTGATCAATAAATTAGAGAAAGAGCACGCCGATTTCGGCCACGCGCTCGATACGGCGGCGAATTCCTTTGCCCGCTCGATCGTTCCATTTACCCTTCCAATTGGAAGCGAAGCAAATTTTCGAGGCGTCGTGGATGTCGTCCATCAAAAAGCGTACGAATTCGACGAAAATGGCAAAGCCAGAGGCATTGCAATTCCCAGCGAAGGTAAAGCTTTACTCGATTCCACACGCGAACGCCTGATCGAGCTCGTCGCCGAATCGGACGATGCTTTGATGGAAAAATATTTCGAAAACGGAACTTTGCCCGAAGAGGACATCGTCCCGAATCTTGCTCGCGCCATCGCCAACAGTAAGTTGTGTCCAGTGTATGCGGTTTCCGCAATCACAATGGCCGGCCTTTCGATCCTGCTCGACCACATCGTCGAATTTGCACCGAATCCTGCCACACACGAATCCGAAATGGGCTTCACTAATCCGGAACTGACCGGCGACCGCATCAACCGTAAATACAATAACGACGAGCCTTTTTCGGCATACGTCTTCCGCACCATCGCCGATCCGTTCGCCGGACGCATCAATATAATGAAGGTCGTCTCCGGAAAGATCTCGTCCGATGCGACCGTGCAAAATACTTCCCGCGACGTTCCCGAACGCCTCGGAACTTTGCATGTCATCCAGGGGAAAACTCTCGATAAAGTTCCTGAAGCCGCGACCGGCGACATCATAGCGGTCGTAAAACTAAAGGAAACGCAGACCGGCGACACGCTTTCCGACAAGGCGAAACCGATAGTTTATCCGCCTGTCGAATACCCCGAAGCCGCCATCGCCTTTGCCATCGAGCCGAAATCGCGTGCCGACGAGGATAAAATTTCGGGAGCTCTGCACAAGATTCTTGAAGAAGACCCTAGCCTCCATTTCGACCGCGATCCGCAGACGAAAGAGTTCATTCTCTCCGGCTCCGGCCAGCTTCATATCGAGACAGTGGTCGGGAAACTGCTGAACCGCTACCACGTCGAGGTCGCCCTGCATCCGCCGAAGGTTCCATATAAAGAAACCATCACGATGCCCGCCGAAGTTCAGGGCCGCCATAAAAAGCAATCCGGCGGACGCGGCCAGTTCGGCGACTGCAAGGTCATCTTCGAACCGCTCGAACGCGGCGAAGGCTTTGTCTGGGTCGATAAAATTTTCGGCGGCTCGGTCCCCGCGAATTTCCGCCCCGCCATCGAAAAAGGCATTGTCGAAGCCGCTCAAGGCGGTGCCGTCGCCGGGTATCCGCTTGTCGATTTCAAGGTCACGCTGATCGACGGCAGCTTTCACCAGGTCGATTCGGACGAGCATTCGTTTCGTGCCGCCGGCCGCAAAGCCTTCCGCGCCGCGATGGAAAAGGTCAAGCCGACGCTGCTCGAACCGGTAATGGATGTCGAGGTCTTCACCCCGCAGGAAGTCGCCGGCGATATCATGGGCGACTTAAATTCCCGCCGCGGCCGCGTCTCCGGCATGGAAGTGCGCGGCAAGCAACAGGTCATAAAAGCGAAAGTGCCATTAAGTGAAATGCTCGATTACCAATCCAAACTAAACAGCGTAACGCAGGCACGCGGCAGCTATCACATGCAGTTCTCTCACTATGATCCGCTGCCGGGAAACCTGCTGAAAAAAGTAGTGGATGAAGCCGTCGCGTCAGGCCGGGTGCGCGCACATGAAGATGATGAGTAGTCGATTGTAACTCTCTTCCGGTACTCGGGCTGTGCCCGTCTATTTGCGGAAAAGCTTTGCTTTTCCGCAGTTCGCAAGGGGGAATCGCGGCTATGCCGCCGCTCTTCGCTTTGGTTAAAACGGCGGCATAGCCGCAGGGTATTTTCGAAGTCTATCGGAAAAGCATAGCTTTTCCGCAAATAGAGCGGCGAAGCCGCTGTTTGAAAGTGCACTATCTGACGGTTCTGACTTTCTACCACGGCCGTTTCTGATAAGCCGTGACGTACGCATCGCCATCCACGACGATCATTGGATCGCCGGTTTTCGGGTGGTTTCGCAGTTCCATTGGATAAACGATCTGGCCGTTTTTATTTGAATTGGCCGTCAATGTCGATGCGGTCGCGCTCCAGCGGCCGGAATCGTATTCCTGTGAGGCCGAGCCGCCGTACGCTCCGCTGGACGATGTTTCCGACGAGTATTCGTAGGTCCCGTTCCCATTTAGCACGAAGCAGCGGTTCGACATTCTTGCGTTGTTGCCCGTGCTCGATATGTAGCACCATTTCCCGACGAGCTGCTGCATCACGCCGCCGCCTCCAACCTTCCCGGTGCTTTTCGCTGTGTTGTTTCCCTTTATCCGCTCGTAAACCATTTCGCGGCCTTCGACATCGACGGTCAGCGTATCGCGGTCTAGCTCGAACGGTATCGCCATGGAGCCTTCCTCGCTGGTGACGGTGATGACCGAACCCCTAACTTTATAAACATGTTCTTCACCATTAATGGTCAGCGAACCGTTTTCACGGATCTCCAATTTCGTTCCGTCATCTGCGCACACCCAAAAACCGGCAAGCGGATTTTTCGGTTTCGCCGTTTGGGCGTCAATAAAAGCGGCGGTAAAGGTCGCGGCAAGAACAACAAAAAGCAGTCTTTTAACTATGGGCATCGGTTTTCTCCTGTCAGAAAATTGGGGAAGTTGCAGAAACTATAAGCGGAAATGGGTGGGAATTGCAACAGATATTATTGTGTGGCTTGTAACTCCTTCTCAGCGCTTTAAGCTTAACTCGTGACTATTCCTTAATATCTTTGTTCGACATCCTGCGGCTTCGCCGCCCTATTTGCGGAAAAGCTCTGCTTTTCCGATCAGCTTAGAAAATTTCCCGGGGCTATGGCCCCCAATAGGGGGTAAAACGAAGCGGCGGCAAAGCCGCGCAACAATTTTTAGCACAAATGAAAACC
>JANMSP010000447.1:0-7390 GCA_031389475.1 Pyrinomonadaceae bacterium | reverse complement strand
GGTTCATTTCTTCTAAGAGTTCGAGCCAGTAGGTTGTTTCTTCGAGTTCCTGCAGAGAGCCTTCGACTTTGCTAATAAAATCAGCGTCGGATTTTGCGTGCTGCGATTCGCGGTATTGAGCACCGACCGAGGTTCCGGACCGCAAAACCTGTTTACCCAATACTTGCGCTTCGGTAGATTTCGGCAAAGCCGCAAATAACCGAATAATGCGAACCGCGAAATCTTTAGTTCTAATCTTTAAATCATTATCCATAAACAAACTGTAAAAAAAGAAAAAGGCGAAAAGATTTAGGATTCCCAACTTTATCCTTTATCCTTTCGCCTTTATCCTTTATTCTGGCGGAAGAGGTGGGATTCGAACCCACGGAACCCTTTTGAGGTTCACAGCATTTCCAATGCTGCCAATTCAGCCACTCTTGCACCCTTCCAGAAAACTAATAACTAAAAGCTAATAACTAAAAGTGAATAGTGAAGAGGCTTTCTTTCACTTTTAGTTATTAGTTTTTAACTTTTCACTATTTCAAAACCGCAGCATTGAGCGTCGGCTTACTAATTGATTATACGCGTGTATTACCTTATCAGGCGAACCGTCGACCATCCAGCCGCCGGCGCTGCCCAATTGGCTGCTCTCAAAAGAATCGAACGGTTCTTTGTCGCGGATGCGGCGCATTAGCTCTTTTGAGGCTTTTAATAGATCATCGGCGGCACTGAAATACATGCTGGCCATACTGGCGTTGCCTTTGCCCTGTTCCTTCATCGCGTTGATGCTCGTTTCCAGTTCTTCGTTCATCGCCTGGATCTCATCCGGATTCATGGCCGTGTAAACCGTCCGCTGGACATAAGTCGAAAGCTTTTTGGCTTTGACGTTGAATTCGACTATCGACAACTCGTATTTTCTTGCCGGATCGCCGCGTAATTCTTCGAGCTGGGCTTCGTTTACTTTGCTTTCCAGATCATCAAGCTGAACGGCGAAGTTTTTATTCACCGTCTCGAAATTTTTAAACGCGGCGATCAAGGACGCGTGAGCTTCTTTGCCTATGGCGAATTTGTCGTCCTTGTAATCTTCCTGATCGTAGTATTTATAGACACCGCGAATCTGGTAGATCGCTTCCTTTAATGCTCCGGAATATTGGCCTGCGGCCTGTTCGACTTCGGGAAGTTCCGGTTCCATTTCCTGGGCCTGGCTGACCGCAGCGATGCAGTCTTCGCCGTCGCCGCTGACATCGTAAAGACCGTAAACAATGCTTTCCCTGCCGGTTGGGCCGGTTGCTTCATTCTTTACCCACGAGGTGTAACGCTGATAGCTGTCCATCACGCGGTTGGCGTACGGATTGAAACATTTAGTGATGTAAAGCTGCGTTTTCTCGCTCATGCCGCCTTTTACATCTTCGGCAGCCGCCTTTTCAGGCGTGGGGAATGTCGGAACCTCTCTTTCACTTTGCTCCGCCGCCCGCTTTTCGCGGATTTTGGATAGTATTCCGCAGCCGAGCGAAACCGTTAAAAGTATTGATAATGCAAAGATCGCGGTCAAAATATTAGTGCCGTTTTTATTCATCGAATTTTTATCCATATCGATACCAGACGATAAAACGCACTAAAATTGCCGATTCAAAATAAAATGGCGGAGAGGGTGGGATTCGAACCCACGGTACCCGTTAAGGTACGGCAGTTTTCGAGACTGCTCGATTCATCCACTCTCGCACCTCTCCGCACGCGAATCCTACATTCTAATATCTGGCGTTAGGAAATATCAAGTCAGCGCATTGGAACGCGGACATCTTCGTCCGCAAACGGCGGTTGCGGACAAGGATGTCCGCGTTCCGTTAGCGGCGTTTTCTAAAAAAATCCTGCATTAGGGAGCGGCATTCATCAGCCATAACGCCGGATACAATTTCTATTCGGTGGTTAAGCTTTTCACTGTCGCAGAGGCGGAAAAGGGTTTCGACGGCACCGAATCTTTCGTCGGCAGCACCGTAAACCAGGCGTTTTATGCGGGCGTTGACTAATGCTCCGGCGCACATTACACAGGGTTCTATGGTCGTGTATAGCGTCGAGCCGGTCAGGCGGTAATTACCGATTCTGGCGGACGCTTCGCGAATTGTCAGGATTTCGGCGTGGGCGGTCGGGTCGCTGTCTATTATTGTGCGGTTGGAGGCGGCAGCGAGGAGTTCGCCGTTTTCGTCGATCAGGCAGGCACCGATCGGGACTTCGCCTATTTCGCCTGCTGTTACAGCTGCTTTGAGAGCTTTGCTCATCCAATATTCGTCATTTGCGTTCATCCGAATGGATTCTAACCTCATTGACTTCGATTCAAAAACGAATGACGTATAAACATTGCTAAAATACTGGAATTCCTTGCATCTGTTAGGTTAAAGTGATAATTTTTTTGTAGCAAGGGTTCTCCGCCGCCTTGCTTTTGACGCGTTCCCTTACATGTTATGAGAGACGACAGTCGGTCCGGCTCGCCCGCGGCCGACGAAGATATACACATTACGACCGTGCCGGAATCTTTTCGGGCCTTTGCCGAGGAGGTTCATAAGCGCAATCAAAAGCCCAAAACAACTCCGCAGACTATCGCCCAAAAACTCGCTCCGGCCGAATTCAACACGGCGATGGTGCATTTTTACCGCGGCGAGATTCAGCGTTCGAATGTCTGGCGCGGACGGCTCGACGCGACGACGAACTGGGCCGTAATTACCGCAGGTGCGACGCTTTCGTTTGTGTTCAGCTCGCCGGACAATCCGCATTTTGCGATACCGATCAATTCGATCCTGGTGTCGATATTTTTGTTTATGGAGGCCCGCAGGTACCGTTATTACGAGGTCTGGGCCAACCGCGTGCGCATTCTTGAAACCGGATATTTTGCCCCGATGCTGTCGCACCGGACTATGCCGCCGGACAAGGAATGGGCCGATCATATCGCCGCCGATCTGATCACGCCGCATTTTACGATCAGCGAATGGGAGGCGGTCGGGCGAAGGCTGCGGGCAAATTATTTGTGGATTTTTATATTGCTCGCGCTGTCGTGGACGCTGAAAATCTACATTCACCCGTTTCCAATTCCGGTCGTTACGCCGCAGGATATGGAAAAATTTTGGGAACTGCTGTTTGCACGGGCACAGGTCGGGCTGGCACCGGGCTGGCTGGTAGTGTTTCTCGGCGCGGTCTTTAATTTTTTAATTTTCTTTGTCGCATTCGGAACGCTGCGTCTGCGCGATTCTTCGAGCGAGGTTTTGCCGCAGGAAAGTATTGAATGGCATCCGCTGAAGCAAGTTTCCGACTGGGCCGGAAGCAATCTGAAACGCCGCAACCCGATCCGCCGCTCGAAAAAGGCACGGCAGCGAATGCGGTCGGTACATAAGACGGAGAGCTAGAAGTGAATTGTTTTAGTTAAGAAGGAGTTAACCGCAGATGAACGCAGGTAAACGCAGATTTATAGGATTTATTTTTCTCGCGATCGTAATATCGGCTGTTTCGGCTTTTGGGCAGATTACCCCTAGCCCGGAACGCATCGACAAAGCCACAGCATTTGTAGCCGAAAAGTTCCAATCATTTAATCTAAGCAGCAAGCTTACCGGACGTGAAATGCCGTACAGAGTTATCACGCCCCCTGAATATAATCGGGCCAACGAGGCAAAGCGCTATTCCGTTATTTTTTTGCTGCACGGCTTAACTGGGCATTATGATAATTGGACGGACAAAACAAAGCTTGCTGAGTACGCCGCCGATCATAACTTCATTATCGTAACTCCCGAAGGCAATAATGGCTGGTACACGGACAGTGTTTCCGTGGCGAACGACAAATATGAAAGCTATATTGTTAAAGAGCTGATACCCGAAATCGATAAGACATTTAGGACGATTGCGGATCGCGATCACCGGGCGATTGCCGGGCTTTCGATGGGCGGTTATGGTTCGATCAAATTCGGGATGAAGTACCCGGAAATGTTTTCGCTGGCCGGAAGTTTTAGCGGTGCTTTGGGAGCGGCGGGATATTCGGAAGCAAACGCCAGCCGCATCGGTAAATCGATGGACGCTATTTACGGCCCGATGGAAAGCGAAACACGAAAAGCTAATGATATATTCCGGATGATAAAGGACATCTCGCCCGAGAAAATGAAAGCAATGCCGTTTCTCTACATCGATTGCGGGACCGAGGATTTTCTGTTCAAGAATAACCAGGATTTTGTGGCGCTTTTAGTCGAAAAGAAAATGCCGCACGAATTCCGCCAGCTTCCGGGCGGGCACGATTGGAAATTCTGGAATTCGCAGGTTAAGGAATTTTTGGAAGTAGCTGAAACAAGGCTGAAAAAATAGGTGGGTTAATCGTTGATTTTCAGATGGCTCTTCGGGCTGCGCCCGTCTATTTGCGGAAAAGCTATGCTTTTCCGAAGTTCGCAGCTTGGAATTGCGGCTATGCCGCCGCTCTAAACGAACGCAAGAACGGCGGCATAGCCGCAAGATAATGTTATAGCTAGCCGGAAAAGCACAGCTTTTCCGCAAATAGAGCGGCAAAGCCGCGAACGGCGAGTTAGCTGGTGAAACTAACTTATAATGTTCCAATGAAAAGAATTTTTATTATTTCGATACTCGTCTTCGTTTTTTCCGTCGTGGCGTTTTCTCAGGAGAAGACTGAGATCAACGACAAAAAGGCGGCGCAAACGCTGCTCGGGCGGCATAAGGTTTCGCTGCAATGGATAAGCTGGAATTATTTCGGTGCCGCAACCGTGACGAAACGTAAGGGCATCTATTATCTTAAAGGCGAGCAGAAAGGCCGTGGCAATACCGATTATGTGAAGATCGACGGCGTTGTCACCTCGGTCGATGCCAAAGAGTTTAAATTCGACGGCTCGGTAATTATGCAGATCTCGCACATCAACGGCGGCGAACCTTGCAAACGCGAGGGCGAACTGACCTTTCGAATTACCGGCAAGCGGAAATACTGGCGTATGCAGGAAATGGATAACCCGTGCGACCAGGCGACGGATTACGTCGATATTTATTTTCGGTAGTGATTTGTTTCCAAAATTTCCCTCCTTGTTTAGGATGGGTGGCAGACGCTTCGTCTGACGGGGTGGTAGTTCTTAAGGATTTACTTCAGATTTTACAGAACTACCACCCCGTCCGCGAAACGCGTCCACCCCTCCTAAACAGACGAACTACAAATTGAATAATTTTCAGGTTTTATGAAGCACTTATACTTATCAGCACTCATTTTTTTAGCTGTACTTACGATTATTGTTCCGGCTCAAAACGAGCAATCTGCTCGCATTACGGAAATTCAAACGGCACTTCAAAAGGAAAAGCTTGACGGCTGGCTGTTTTACGATTTTCGGGGCAGCGATATTTTGATGCCTCGGATCTTCAAGATCGAGCGGGCAGGCGGTTCGCGGCGTTGGTATTATTATGTCCCGGCGAAGGGCGAACCGGTCAAGGTCGTTCATGCGATTGAGCCGGAAAGGCTTGATGCTTTGCCTGGGAAAAAGCTGATCTACCGTGAATGGCAGTTGATAAATTCGAATCTGACGACGGCGATCTTTCAGAATCAGGCTACAGTACTTTTCGGCGGTCCCCTGCCAAAGAGGAAACCGCAGATCGCGATGCAGTATTCGCCGAATAACGATATTCCGTATATCTCACGGGTTGATGCAGGTACGATTGAGATGGTGCGTTCGCTTGGCGTCGATGTCGTGACAAGTGCCGATCTTGTGCAGCAGTTCGAGGCCGTTTGGACACCGGAACAGCTCGCGATGCATACCGAAGCGAATGTAAAACTGCAAAAAATAATTATCGAGGCCTTCGCCGAAATCAAACGTCGGATGAACGAGAACCTGCCGACGACCGAGATCGACGTGCAGCAATTTATGATGAAGCGGTTTTCGGAAGAGGGAATGCAGCCCTCGCCGATGATCGTCGCCGTTAACGCCAACGCCGCTTCGCCGCATTATTTTCCAACGAAGGAGCGAAATTCGCCCATCAAACGCGGTGATCTCGTGCTGATCGATTCGGTGACAAAAATGGCAAAACCGAAGGCTCCGGCGGTCGATCTGACTTGGGTCGGCTATGTCGGCGAAACGGTGCCGGAAGAATATGTGAAGATCTGGAATATCGTTCGTGAAGCACAGCAGGCCGCATTCGATTTCGTCCAGACCTCGTTCAAAAACGGCAAATCGATAACGGGAGCGCAAGTCGATGACGTTTCACGCGGCATCATTAAAAGAGCCGGTTATGGCAATCAGTTTCTGCACCGCACCGGACATTCGATAGGCGAGGAAGGCCACGGAAACGGAGCGAACATCGACAATCTCGAAACGCGCGATTCGCGGCGGTTGATCCCCGGAACGGCCTTTTCGATCGAGCCGGGAATTTATCTGGCCGGTAAATTCGGCATCAGGTCCGAGATTGACGTATATCTAATGGACAGGGATGCGATTATCACCGCTCCTCATCAAACCGAAATTGTAGCGATAATGAAGTAATGTTAATTGGTGGATCGGGTCAGAACCGGGAGCGATAGCGACTGGGTTTTTAGATGGTTACGGTTAGAACCCCGGTCGCTACAGCTCGCGGTACTGACTCATTATTATGTTAAATTTTGCTATCGAAACCGCCCGTGCGGCCGGGCATATTCTGCTTGAAAAATTCGACCGTGGGATCGCCGTTATGAAAAAAGGCGATATCGATCTTGTAACAGCAGCCGATCTCGCTTCGGAAGCGTTGATAATCGAGCGGATAAAAACTTATTATCCGAAGCATTCAATCCTTGCCGAGGAATCAGGCGAAGCTATAGTTATCGGCGGCGAGAATACGTGGAAATGGATCATCGATCCGCTCGACGGGACGACGAATTACGCTCACGGTTATCCTTGTTTTTGCGTGACGATAGCACTTGAACATGATGGCGAGATCATTATCGGTGTGACATACGACCCGACGAGGAATGAACTTTTCGCCGCCGAAAAGGGCCGCGGTGCGAGCCTCAACAGCAAACCGATTCATGTGTCGGGACCAAAAAAACTCGGCGATTCCTTGATCGTTACCGGCTTTCCTTATGATTTTAAGGGCAAAGAAAATTTTGAGCAGCATTTGAAGGATTTTCTGCTGCACGCTCGCGGTGTTCGGCGAGACGGTTCGGCGGCGATAGATATGGCGTATGTCGCGTGCGGGCGTTTCGACGGTTTTTGGGAAGAAGGCCTGCATGCGTGGGATGTCGCCGCCGGAAAGCTTTTAATCGAGGAAGCGGGCGGAATGGTGACGTATTATGACGGTTCACCATTCAGCGTTTACGCTCCGCCGATCTGCGCGAGCAACGGGTCGATCCACGAAGAAATGCTGGCGGTGCTGCGGTGATTGGTCAGTCGTATGCTAATCTAAACCACTTGAATATGGA